>NZ_JACGVR010000123.1:0-215 GCF_014077325.1 Colwellia sp. BRX8-5 | reverse complement strand
AGTTTAATAATGATGTCACACAGATTAAGTATTAATCATTAATTTGATTAGTACGTTTTATGTAGTTACTACTTCTCTTTTAAGAGTTGCTGGTAACACGACAGAATTCATTGAGCAGATGTCTTAGCTTAGGTTAAGCATCACAAACGATTTTTTAATTGAAGAGTTTGATCATGGCTCAGATTGAACGCTGGCGGCAGGCTTAACACATGCAA
>NZ_JACGVR010000084.1:0-632 GCF_014077325.1 Colwellia sp. BRX8-5 | reverse complement strand
AACATTTTTAAATCTTTTATCAGCGATGCCATTTCATTGTAAAAAAGAAATGTTTTATCGTACCGATATCGACGCATATTTTCAGATAGCAACAAGTTCCATACGCCACGGGCGTATGCTCCAAACTCAACGAGTTTGACTTCTTGTTCTGCCGTCGGCTTGAGCCGATAATTGTATCTGAGCGTCTTTTTCATATACTGTATAGACTACTGTACAAGCCAAGATTGTCAAGTGGAATATCAAACGAATTCACATTGTAATCACCTAATTGCTCTGCATTTAATTCTCGTGGTTAAATATCGAAAGCAACTACTTTTTGGTGATATGGGAGAGTTTGTAAAGCAGGCTGTTTTAGACATATCAGATAGTTCTGATGATTTCTCCAAGATATGCCATTGGGCAACATGTTAGAAGGATTAAGCAGCAGACAAATAAGTTGATTTGGAAGAGGTATCCAAGCCTGAAAAAGCAGTTTTGGATTGAGAATACTTTCTGGTCTGATGGATATTTTGTTTGTTCTGTCGGCAATGCTTCCGCTGATACAATTCGCAAATACATTAAAGAACAAGGATAGTTTATCGATTCATCCCCGCGACTTTCGCTTCGCTCGGATCACGGGGTTTTCTCGACAG
>NZ_JACGVR010000113.1:0-287 GCF_014077325.1 Colwellia sp. BRX8-5 | reverse complement strand
CAACGTTGATAGGTCAGGTGTGTAAGGACTGCGAGGTCTTGAGCTAACTGATACTAATTGCCCGTGAGGCTTAACCATACAACACCCAAGTAGTTTTACTGCGAAGTGTTTGTAGAAGACTGACAGAATAACTTCACGCACTGTAATGAATTGAATAAGAAAACGCTTTTATATTTATAGCTCTAACGAGCAACAGCTTTCAAGATTGTAACCTTTTTGTCTAGCGACAATAGCACTGTGGCACCACCTGATCCCATTCCGAACTCAGAAGTGAAACGCAGTAGCGC
>NZ_JACGVR010000112.1:0-289 GCF_014077325.1 Colwellia sp. BRX8-5 | reverse complement strand
CATTGGATGTTTGCCGTTCAATATTCGTAACCAACAGAGGCATATTCCACTTATCAAATATAGTAAACTAATCGATTGATAAATGGATTGGTCCAACTATAAGCCATTCAAGCAGGACTTTTAACTGTTGGTTAGGTTCCGCTTCGCTTCACATTTTAACCAATAATTAAAAGCCTCTTAATGGGTAATGCCGTTCACTTAAGGTGAACGGCATTTTTACTTTTAACAGGGTACCTATTCTTTGAACATTTCAACATTCTCGGATATTGCCGTTCTCGCCTACCGGGTA
>NZ_JACGVR010000117.1:0-262 GCF_014077325.1 Colwellia sp. BRX8-5 | reverse complement strand
ATCAGGTGGTGCCACAGTGCTATTGTCGCTAGACAAAAAGGTTACAATCTTGAAAGCTGTTGCTCGTTAGAGCTATAAATATAAAAGCGTATCTTATTCAATTCATTACAGTGCGTGAAGTTATTATGTCAGTCTTTTACAAACACTTCGCAGTAAAACTACTTGGGTGTTGTATGGTTAAGCCTCACGGGCAATTAGTATCAGTTAGCTCAAGACCTCGCAGTCCTTACACACCTGACCTATCAACGTTGTAGTCTCCAAC
>NZ_JACGVR010000098.1:0-418 GCF_014077325.1 Colwellia sp. BRX8-5 | reverse complement strand
GGCGTTAGGCTTACCAAAATCTTGGAGATAAATTTAAGGTGAGGAGATTAGTTTTAGCTGTTTGTGCAATATTCCTATTTCCTGTTATTGTCCGAGGAGCTATTAGTTTTTTCCACCCTAAAGGTGGCGAGTTAATGATTGTCGCTGAGAAAGTATTTGGTTCAAATACAATAGATTGGTTAGCCGAATTTGTTACTTTTCCAGTCTACGATTTTCTAGTACGTTCGTTTTGGTTTAATAGTGTAATATTTTGGCTAGTATGGCTCTTGTGTATTTTTGTTGCTATTAGGTTTACTGTCCCAAATAGTGGTGCTCAAGGTAAAGCCTAACAAGGCGTTCAAACGGACAAAAAACAGTTGGCTGTTTCACTCCGTTCACAATTTTAGCCAACAATTTTTTGCCGCTTAACGTGGCGTTA
>NZ_JACGVR010000075.1:0-819 GCF_014077325.1 Colwellia sp. BRX8-5 | reverse complement strand
GGTTCGAACGTCTTGTTAGAAACATTGGATGTTTGCCGTTCAATATTCGTAACCAACAGAGGCATATTCCACTTATCAAATATAGTAAACTAATCGATTGATAAATGGATTGGTCCAACTATAAGGCGTTCAAACGGACAAAAAACAGTTGGCTGTTTCACTCCGTTCACAATTTTAGCCAACAATTTTTTGCCGCTTAACGTGGCGTTAGCTTTTTAGGGAATATTTCTTGCCGCATGAATAATATGGATATTAAAGGATTGATCTTAGGTAGCATAGTTGCATTCATTGGCTCTACAGTGTTTCTTATAGCTGGAATTTACATATCTATTATCATCTTTGGCTTAGGAGAGCCTGGAACATTTTCAAATGAGGAGCTGATATTTTCTTTATTATTTTCCATACCAGTAGATTTATGGATTGGTTATATAATTGCTAGAATTTCAAAATTTAGTAAGATATTTAACGCACTAGTATTCGGAGTGATATCTGTAATATTCTTTCTATTTACTGATAATCAAAGACCGCTTTGGTACGTGATTTCTAGTGCTGTAATTTTCATACCACTGGTCTGGATGGGAGCTACCTTGCATGTAAAAAAAGCTAACAAGCCACTCAAGCAGGACAAATAACAGTTGGCTTTGTTCGCTGCGCTCTCTATTATAGCCAACTATCATTTGCCTCTTAGTGGGGCGTTAGCTATACAAGGATACACCGTCGTTATATGGACGCTTTGATCAATAATCTAAATAAACTAGCTCACGATTTACGTCTTGTCCCAAATGCAATCAAAGGTGCTAAATTATGGGCTGCTTCCGA
>NZ_JACGVR010000094.1:0-473 GCF_014077325.1 Colwellia sp. BRX8-5 | reverse complement strand
AAAACGAAGATGCCCTACAACGAATCAAAATATTTAGAAGCATTAAACCGAAGAGGATCGCCACTGTTAAAATTTGCAATAAATAGCTAAATTTTACTAGTTGTCCACCTCAGGGCGTGTTGTTAGCTATACTTTAACTCATGATTTGTAATAACTAACATATCATCAATAACTTCACCGTTTAATAATGAATGCCAACAATAATAACCTATAACATCATCTTCAAGTCTTATATTTAATGTAGTTTCTAAATACGGCACATTCATGTCTTCACTTTCGAAACAGAGTTTATGTGAATCAAAATCGTATTTGAACTTACAGGTAATTGAGTTATCAATATCGAAGTCTTCGGAAGCAGCCCATAATTTAGCACCTTTGATTGCATTTGGGACAAGACGTAAATCGTGAGCTAGTTTATTTAGATTATTGATCAAAGCGTCCATATAACGACGGTGTATCCTTGTATAGCTAAC
>NZ_JACGVR010000122.1:0-215 GCF_014077325.1 Colwellia sp. BRX8-5 | reverse complement strand
AGTTTAATAATGATGTCACACAGATTAAGTATTAATCATTAATTTGATTAGTACGTTTTATGTAGTTACTACTTCTCTTTTAAGAGTTGCTGGTAACACGACAGAATTCATTGAGCAGATGTCTTGGTTTCGGCTAAGCATCACAAACGATTTTTTAATTGAAGAGTTTGATCATGGCTCAGATTGAACGCTGGCGGCAGGCTTAACACATGCAA
>NZ_JACGVR010000081.1:0-704 GCF_014077325.1 Colwellia sp. BRX8-5 | reverse complement strand
CCGCCTGGATAAGTTAAATTACTAAAACTATACAAATAAGTTTTAGGAAAGACATTGTTTAATACTTTCAATAGCGATTGTTGAATATCCATGGCATACCAAGAAGACTCTCCCTGGGCAACAACGATACCGTCATCGGCTAAACAGTTAAAAACATCTTTATAAAATGCTTCGCCAAATAAAGGTTGAGCAGGTCCAATCGGATCAGTGCTGTCGACAATAATAACATCAAACTTCTCAGTGGTTTCTTTAACAAATTGCACACCATCACCAATAATAAGATCTATACGTTCATCATCGAGGGCTGAAGCGGTTTGTGGAATGTGCTCTTTACAGGCGTTGACAACCATCACGTCGATTTCAACCATAGTACATTTTTTTACTGATAGATGACGAATGACTTCTCTTGCCGTTCCACCATCACCACCACCAATCACTAAAACATTTTTAGGGTTAGGATGCACAAACAAGGGCACATGGCTTATCATATCGTGATAAGCAAATTCGTCTCGCTCAGTAACCATAATCAAACCGTCATTTAGTAACATTTTACCATGACCTTTAGTTTCAACAACATCTACGGTTTGAAATTCACTTTTCCCAGAGAAAAGTACTTTTTCTACTTTAAATTTAATCCCCAAAAAGTCTTCAAACTTTTCTTCTACCCATAAATTAGAGTGCATGGTTTTCTCCTGAAATATCAA
>NZ_JACGVR010000119.1:0-247 GCF_014077325.1 Colwellia sp. BRX8-5 | reverse complement strand
GTGGACACTCACATTACATTGATTTTACATAGTCGGTTCTTAATTCTCTAACGAGAGGCAAGGAAAGACGTAAAACAGTTTAATAATGATGTCACACAGATTAAGTATTAATTATTAATTTAATTAGTACGTTTTATGTAGTTATCACTTCTCTTTTAAGAGTTGTTGGTAACACGACAGAATTCATTGAGCAGATGTCTTGGTTTCGGCTAAGCATCACAAACGATTTTTTAATTGAAGAGTTTGA
>NZ_JACGVR010000085.1:0-589 GCF_014077325.1 Colwellia sp. BRX8-5 | reverse complement strand
TCCCCCAAGGTAGCTGTATTTTTCTTGCTGTTTTTGAATGTAGCTATGTTTACGCGCTATTCAAACAAGCTTGGGCATTTGCTTTACCGTGTGCGCGCTTTAACCCCACGTGCTCAGTAAATTCAGACAAATGCTCTGCGGTGCCGACCGCGCCCGTGAATATACCTTCAAAGTTTGTGGTAAGTTTGAGCCAACTTTCATCGCTGATGTGAAGTCTTGACAGTATATTTGCGGTTTTGTTATCGATAGCGCCTCGTTTGTCTGCTCTTATTACGCGACCTGTTTCATCTACAAGGGTTAAATAGTCCTTCAAGCTAAAGTGGATACCGGAGGTTTTCTCTTGCTGTTCATGGCCCGTAAAAGGTAATAACGTTGTCGGTTGCTCTCCGATAATGGCTGCTTTGATACGCAGTTGAATACTGGTAAAATTCGATTGCTCAGGTGTTGGAGCAATGCCCGCACGTACTGGATTTAAATCTACATAAGCCATACAAGCAAGTAATGCCCCTTCATCGAGCAGGGCTTGTGATTTAAAGCGTCCTTCCCAAAAGTGCCCCGTGCATTTATCTTCTTTATTGGCTTGTCGAGC
>NZ_JACGVR010000010.1:0-134555 GCF_014077325.1 Colwellia sp. BRX8-5 | reverse complement strand
AAGGCTTTTCGAACGGTTTGACTACAAATATGATAATACGGCGTATCAGATAAACTAATTTGTTGTGAACGAGGCTTTGGCATAACTATCACCACACTTATAAGAGGGTAAATTAAGTGTAGTTTATTGTTGGAAAATTGAACGGTTTATTATGGGTGGCTTAATGGGGGATATTGAAAAAACAAACAGGTTATTATGGGTGGCTTAATTGGGGATATTTCTGTGTGACTAAATAATACCTTATAAAGCTATGTAAATATTTTTCGCAGTTTAGCTTTAACAGAGCGCCAATGAGTTAAAGGTAAATCTGGAGCTTTGGACAAGAGGTGTTGGTAGTCATCATCGCTAAGTTGAACCTCACCGCCATGCGCAAGCAAAATGGATTTAGGTTGAAGATTATGTAATTTAGTCAGTGAGCTTTTATAGCGATTGGGATAAAAAACGGGAAAAGGCGGAATAAATCGTCCTTTTACTTCCACCATTAGATCAGCTACATAAATAAGTTGACTTGGTTGGTGTAGCAAAGAGATATCTCTGTCGGTATGCCCTTGAGTATAAATGACTTGCCATTCAGCAAAGCCGGGTAAAACTTCACCATCATTTATTTTTATGTCGGGCTTTAATTTGGAGGAGTACCAAAGGTTTTTTGCTGGTTTATTTTTACGTTTCGCAACCCAGCGAGTTAATGCCATATCGGTCAAGTGCATTAATAATCCGTCTACACCTGTGTACCAATGCCCAGAAACATTAGCAATGGCAATTTTACAACCAGTTTTTTTTCTCAATACATGAGCTGCTCCAGCATGATCTGGATGCATATGTGTGACGACTATGAGTTTAAGGTCCGAAAATGGACGTTGTAATTCTTCTGTTATAAAAGTCTGAATGGTTTCGACATCTGCACGGCAGCAACCATCGAGTAACAATAATTTTTCAGAATATTCTACGAGGTAAATAGATTGAATATAGCCTTCAATTTGGTGCAATTTCATTTTATAAAGATCATTAGTTTTTTGTTGTTTACTTATAACAAGCTTGATCCATAAATTCAAACGCTCGTTTTAATCTTTATTTAATGCCACGGCACAAATACAGTCATCCCAATGCAACATAGTGACGCCGGCAATGGTGGCATTTTGCCAGTCAGGTTATTCGATTAATTGGTAATATTTATAGTCAAACAATGCGTCTTTTTATCTGTGGGGAAAGTCCGCTGCCGTATCAGATAAGACAGTTTTGGTACTGATTAGGGTGTTAGGAAAGGTCTTTTTTTGGCAACTACTGCCCTTAGAGTTATATTTTAGAAGTTAGCTATTTCAGCGTTTGATTAAATTTTTTGAAAGGTATATTCGGTGCTTAAACGTAATAACTTCAGTTTCCAACGTTATTCAACTTCTACAATTAGTTAAGGAAAACGGTGATTGCTATCGTTAATGGTGTCAGTAATGCACAACTAACATTGTAAGCAAGGTATATAGGGTGTTGACCAATGTTTTCTTTAAATTTTATTGCACCATATAAAGCGACAAAGGCCAATGCCAGTGGAATAAACGCCATTGCACTTAGTGTTGGTAATAGCTTTTGGCTAATAAAAAAGCCAAGTAATAACGTTGAGAACACCGAAAAGATGAAAAAAATGGTGTTGCTTGCTTTTATGCCAAAGGCAATAGGAAAATGATTTCGACCAATACTTTTATCAGCATCAATATCAGGATATTGGTTTAAAAGTAATAAGTTGTTAATAAGAAAAAAAGGGATCAAACCTATTAGCCAAGGTGTTGTTGAAAAATGGCCAGATAAAATAACTTGGGTACCTGCCACCATCAGTAAACCAAAACAAAGACCAGGGGCAACTAAACAGATAATGGGCCATTTATTAATCCACTTTGTGTAACTAATAATAATGGCTAATCCAAGTAATCCCATCGGCACTAAGGCAATTACTGCTACGCCATAAAGGGTGACGAAATAAACACCAATCAGAAAGGTTAAAAGGGTTGTGACAATCGCGGCTCTTTTTACCCCAGGAAGTAACTCTGGATGCTGAGATAATAAACCGCTACCACCGCTAAAGGGGGTTCTAATTGTTTTCAGATCTAATCCGCTGACGTAGTCTTGATATTCATTAATGGTATTAACCGCAATGTGCGCAGAGATCGCCCCTAAAAAGGCAATGGCTAATACGGCATAATCAACCGCACTTTGTTCCATATAACTAATACTAGCACCCAGAAAAACACAAATAGGGGCTAATATTAAGAAAGGTAGGCGAAATGAAGGAATAATAGCGGTTAGTGTCATGTTTATTTATTATCCTTTATCTAGATAGTAAAATATTAGCGAAAAGTCTTTTATGTTCAAAGTTATTGGCGTTGAAGGCGTTATCAAGCCTTCAACGTGTTACTAAACCAAATTAACGTAACTAATAAGACTTAATAACGACAGGCATTAATTTTTAGATGGTTGGTAATAAGCACTCTTCGTAGTCATCGTTTATCCGTTAGGTATAACAAGTGAGTCATCTTGCGAATACAAATGTAAATAACAGCCTTTGCCCGCTAGAGTTAACCGGTAGGTAATTTCAGCTCTTTCTAAAAATCCTTGTTCAACAAGCCCGTTATCAATTAAAAAATCGAACATTGTATTCGACAGTTCACCCATTTTTGCTTTTGCACTTATTTCCATTTTAGTCGCAACACCTTTAATAGAGTTAATGGCGTAAAGTGCACGAATAATTGCCGCTTCTTTATCACCTATGCTTGGCATGGCTCCTTGATAAGGGGGAAATTGTTTGGTGGGATATTTTCCATAAACACTTTTATAAGAGGCTTGCATCGCTTGAATATCATCGTCTTTATTATTGGTCAGTTTAAAGATGTGAAAAACACCTGTTTCTTTACTGAGGTAATCGACTTTGGCTAAAAAAATGGGTAATCCACATCCTTGAGCAACATGGTAAAAGCCTGTTTTCCATTTTGCTACTCCACCTCTTGTACCTTCTGGAGTAAATAAGAAAAATACTCGTTTACCTTTTTGTGTTTCAATAAATTGCTTGATTTGTTCAACTTGCCCTAAGCCTGTAGATGAACGATCAATAGGCATAGCGCCAAGGTACATCAACCAACGACCTAAAAGAGGTATGCGGCACATGCTGTCTTTAATAGAAAAATATATTTTCACATCTTGCAATATCGCAGCGCCAAGCGCATAAACAAAATCCCAATTCGATGTGTGCGGTGCTGCAATAGTAATACCAGCACCTTCGGGAGTGGCTGTGCATAATTTCCAGCCCGAAATTTTAAACCAAAAACTAAAAACGAATTTTAAAATGTATTTACTAAAAATACCGTCAAAGATTGTTTTTTCACGGATACGAAGATTTTTTCTGGCCATAGTCATATAGTATTTAATGAGTAGTTAATATTTAATAATAGCATATTATACAGTTTATTTGACGCGATAGATCAATATATGAGGTGGTAGTTTTATTCATCAAAATACCGCTAAAATACTGTTTTAGGTTACAGTAAAAGATAGTATTTCCTTGTGTTCACCATCTGTTCAAAAGAAAACTTATCGTAAATTAATATCGTAAATAAATTGTTATTAAGTCGACGTGTTTTTTACGATGAGTATAACGAGCAGATAGTGCGACAAGTTATAAGGGCTAAACCGCACAAAAAATAAAATAGATAAACCGATAAACATCCAAGTTGATAATTTCAATTTTTACTTCTTCTAAAGTCATCTCATCGCGTTCATCGGCTAAGATTGGAGTAGCCACAGTAGCCACACTTGCTACAACATCAGCCACATTTATTAGGTCATATTTAAATTTTGACTCAAGGCTCACTACATTTAAAGTTTATTGTTGATATACACTGAGAGGGTTGCTCTAGGCGGGATTTTTTTAAGGCGAGAAGTAGGGCTAGTAAGACTTTACTTTATGATTAAGTAAATAAAATCATTACTAGCCGCTAACGATAGCGCACTATTGCTCTTTGATAAAAACACTGGTGGTTAGTGCTGGAACAAAAAAGCTGTTTTCATCGCTACTACTCTCTTTAACAACACTATCAACGCCCTGTTGTTGAATAGGGTGCAATTGATATTGTGCTGCCTCTTTAAAAGGGATTGTTTTAGCGGTGGTGCTAGTATTAAAAATAACAACGAGCGCTGATATCTCAGCATCTACTTTCTGATATTTTTCGGCATCATCGATGCTCATCACAATTAAGCCAATTTGTTGTGCTTTACCGGTATTGTGAAATTTTACACGCTCTATTATTTGTTCACTGTTGGTAAGACGAAAAAGGGGGGTACTCATGCGCAGACTAATAAACTCTTTAAACACTTCTGCACTAAACTCGATGTCAGTTGGGCTAACAATATCTCGCCCTTCATTTTTTGCTAGAACTTTTTTAATCAGTGGCCAGTTTGCTTGGTCTTTATCTGCTGGCGGTAAACCAACATTATAATTATTGCTTTGCTTGGTAAAATCGACTTTATTAAACCAATCACCATAGTCGTAACTGTCGCGTAAAAATGACTTCGAACGTAAAAACTCTGATCCCATATGTAAGAATGGAATGCCCTGTGCGAATATAGCAAAGGACAGTGATTGTAAGTGAATACGTACGCGATCTTTTGTTGAGGTATTAAAAGGTAAGCGGTATTGATTATTGTCCCATAATGTTTGGTTATCGTGCTTAGATACATAGTTAATGGTATCGGCAGGGTCTAGTGCATAACCGGTTGGTTGGTCACCATAAGGAATTTCTTTACCGGTAACGTGTTTATCTTGAGCATTTTTAAGAGGGAAGTTAGCTAAATTAGCGGCTAAACCAATACGTAATTGATCTGCGGCGAGTAGATAAGCTTTTCTTGATTCGACTCGATCCACTAATTCATTAGGCATAGTGCTTAAACCACTGCCGATACCTTGGCTTTTACGAATATCATCGCCACTGGCGCTAAAGGCTCCACCGCGAACTGCATCGCGTAAACGGTCGGTAAAGGTACCGATTTCTGTGCCAGCCAATGCTAATTGGCTAGCTTGCGTAAAGCGCTGATTATTCGCTACCTCACCAAAATTCCAACCTTCGCCATAAAAGTAGGTGTCTTTATCAACCGCTTGTACTGCTTTTTTGGCTTTAAGCATCGCTGATTTGGGTTGGTGTGCCATAAGGTCGAAGCGAAAGCCGTCAATTTTGTAGTCTCTTGCCCAAACAACTAATGAGTCTGTCATTAACTTTTCCATCATGACATTTTCTGTGGCAGTGTTATCACAACAGGTTGATTGTGCGATTTTTCCGCTGATAGGGTCAAGACGATGATAATAATTAGGGACAATTTTATCAAGCACAGCCGTTGGCGCTAGCCCTGCTTGATGAGTATGGTTATAAACGACATCCATGATGACGCGAAAGCCTAGATTATGAATACTTTGTACCATTTGACGAAATTCAATAATACGTGCTGAGCCTTCAGGGTTTTGAGCGTAACTGCCCTCTGGAACAGTATAATGGAAAGGATCGTAGCCCCAATTGTAATTATCAATTTCTCTAAGAGAACTGACTATCGCTTGGCGCTCCTGTGTTGCAGAGGGAAGTGTTTCTAAATATTCTTGTATCGTCATTTCTTGGTCTTCGAGCCGACAAAGCTTATGTTCGGGCACGAGTTGGCAAAGTTTGCTAATAGGATTATTTAGATCAATAACTTGTGTGTCATTTTCGTTAGCGGTACCAATATCAAAGGTGGGCAGTAGATGAATATTGTTAATACCTGCTTTTTGTAGATCCTTAAAGTGTTTAATGCCAGCGCTATTTTTTTCGCTGAAAGCGGCGTACTTTCCACGAACAGCAGGTGATGAAAGTTGCGGATCGTGGGCACTAAAATCACGAATGTGGGTTTCATAAAAAATATTATCTTCAGGGTTCTTAATTAAAACATCTTGCTGTAATTCCCAGCCATTAGGTTTGTTTTTTGAGTCGTCTAAATTGATAACATGTGAATATTCACTATTTGTTGAAAGGCTTAAGGAATAGGGATCTGTGGTGGTTAATGTTTCAATTTTATCGCTAGCCGGGTGATATATTGTCAGCTGATATTGGTAGTAGACTTCTTGTTGAGTATTAATAACTGCACCAGACCAAATACCGGTATTGCTATCTTCTTTAAGTGGCACAACATGCGTCGCTTGCTTGTCTTTATTAAACGCTAATAAGGTTACCTGTTTTGCGGTCGGTGCCCACAGTGCAAACTCAATAGAATCTTTACTGAGAGTGGCCCCTAAATTATTTAGCTCATTAGCGTCGTTACTTTGTGAGGTAAACAAAACATCCAATAATTGAGCTGTTTGTACCTGTGCTGTGTGTTTTGAATTTGTGCCCTTGCTTGCAGAACTGACATATATTTTATTTTTCAGTGCTTTTTTAATCTTATTAGTAGCCAGCTTTACCTCAAATACATTAAATGAACGTAAATGTTTGGGGATAAGCAGACGATTTATTTCTCCTGTGAAGGGCGTAAGTGTGGCTTTTTCAATATGTCCGCCATCATCAAAAGTTAACGTATGTTGTTGATGTAAATTATCTTCAGGTAATAAAAGCAGTTCTGGGGTCAGCCAATGTGCAGAAAAGTCTTGGCTTACTAAAGGGGAAACTGCTGCTGACTTTACGCTCGTTTCTGTAAGCTGGGTTCTTGTTGGTATACTTTGATCATGCTGACATGAGCTTAGACATGTCGTGGTGATAATGATTAGGCTTAATTGTCGAAAACGAGCTAAAGAAATACGCATAAGGATAAATAACAAAGTAAATTAATGATGTTAATAAGTTACGCATTTATCAGCAATATAAACAGTTTATTCTAATTTTTACATACGTATTCAGCCAATCTGCTGACAAGTTATTTTACCCATAAAAAAGCGCCAAGAATATTCATCCTCAGCGCTTTCTATAGTGTTAGCCCAGCTTAAGTACTTAAGCTGTTCGATTAACTTACCTGATGACTATGGCTGACATTCTTGTATCGCTAAACGGCCAACATTATAGCCTTTACTTGGGTTTGCGCTGTCGAGTGTTAGTAAAAAGCTGTATGAGCCTGCCGCCAGTGTCGTATTGTTATTGGCGTCGCCAGCGTTATTATAAGCAACAGGGTAATTGATACCTAAGGCTAAATTCTCCCCTTCAATATCGTTACTATCGTTTTCTTGTACCCACAATTGTGTGGTCCAACTACCGTCATCTGAAGCCAGTTTAAATTGCATTGCCCCGTCAAATTCAGCTACGGCTTGATACCGGTTATTGCCTTTGTAATGTAATCGAAACTCTTCAGTGGCATTCCACGCTGAATGATCGCCACGAACAAAGAGTTGGCCACTACCATTAATATCAAAAGGAATGTCGTCGCTTGAATCAACTAAAGCAGCACAATCTACTGTGGTGTTTTTGGTCACAATCGTTAAGCTTGGCGTCGATGTGCTGGCATTTAAGCTAAAGTTATAATTACCAGCAGTCGTGGTGGTTATTTCTATATTACCACTGTTATCGGCCGATGCTGTTATTGAGTTATCAGTGAAGGTGACATCACTAAAGGCGAGGTCTACCGCCGCCCAATCATCAGAACCCACTTTAAAAATATGCGTGCCAACCGCTAAGGTGAAATCAATCACATAGTCGCCGTTCCCTTGATAAGTAAACATATCGATTGCTGTTAAACCGTCGTCACCCCAATTATTCATTGACCCACGTAGGTAAATACTTGTCTCGCCATAAGGGGCGGGGTCAGGCGCATTTAAGGTCGCATCTGCTGCTAAACCAACGCCTTGTGCCATTGCTTGTGGTTTTACAAAGACTGCAGTAGTTAACGCAGGTACAGTGAAGGTGCCTTTTCCTGAAGCCTCAACAAATGATGCTGTTTGAACATTAGTATCGGCAGAGCTTTGTTGTACGCTGTGCAACTCAAAGCCGGTCGCAGTTAAAATACTTTGTGATTGCGCGGATGCAGTGCCGTTTATCACCACAACAAGTGCATCAATATTCTCATCAAGGTCAGTTAGACCGTTACCATCATCAATACTCATCACAATTAAGCCCTGAGTCTGTTCGCTACCGGTATTATGAAAACCTAAACGTGCACTAATATCAGCTTGCGTGGTTAACCTAAACAAAGGGCTTGAGGCGCGAATACTCAAAAACTCTTTAAATATATTTGATGAGAATTCAATATCACTGGCTTGTGGCGCTGTTTCGCTATTATTGATCAGTGCTGTCATCAACGACCACTTACTTTCATTGTCTTGCGCAAGTGGCAAGCCGACATTCCAGTTATTGGTACTCATAGTGAAATCAACTCTATTGAACCAGTCACCGGCATCATAAGTGTTTCGGTCCATTGATTTTGAGCGCAGTAAATCACCACCCAGTTGGAAAAACGGAATACCTTGACTGATTAACGGCAAAGTCCCGGCAATATTTTGTATGCGCACGCGATCATTAAGACTAACTTCGGTTTCAATGCCATATTGCAGTTGATCCCATAAGGTTTCATTATCATGTTTTGAGACATAGTTAATGATGTCGGCAGGGTCTTTTCCGTAAGAAGGCTTACTAAAGGTACTACCCGCTTTGATGTTGTCATTCTTATCTTGTAGTTGATAATCTTTTTGGGTACCAGCAAGTCCTAAGCGAATAATGTCTTGGTCATTTAAACTACCAGCACTTTTAAATAAAGAGGCACTGCGAATAATGTCGCGAGGTCGATCGTTAAACGTACCGATTTGCGAACCCGTCATATTATTTTGATCCGCTTGTTGATAGCCTTTATCATCACGCGTCCAACCTTCACCGTAGAAATAGTTGTCGGTGTCTATTGCTTGTACAGCGGTGCGAGCACTTAAAATCGATGCTTTTGAATTATTACTCATAATGTCAAAACGAAAGCCATCAAACTTATAGGCTTGTGACCAAGTAAGTAATGAGTCTTGCATGAGTTTATGCATCATTTCATGTTCAGGCGCTGTATCTTGGCAACAAGTTGCTGTTTCAACATTACCTGAGGTTAAATCACGGCGGTGATAGTAACCGGGTACTACTTTATCAAGCACTGAGTTTTCCCATAAACCCGAAGAGTTAGTGTGGTTGTAAACAACATCTAAAACAACACGTAAGCCCATTTCGTGCAAAGCTTGGTTCATCGCACGCATTTCAGTTATGCGAGCGACACCATCAGGATTTGATGAATAACTACCATCGGGCGTTGTGAAGTGTTCAGGATCATAACCCCAATTAAAGCTGTCTAAGCCTCGCAATGATTCGGCAAGCGCTTGTGCAGCTGTGCTGGTCGGGTCGTAACTGGCGAATACCTCGGCTAATGTATCACTAGCATTTTCAACACCACAAACAGGCGCGTCACTTTTCTTAGCACATAATTCGCTGACGGTATTATCAAGGTTAATACGATTAACGGCATCTTCATTTATGCTGGCAATATCGTTGGCGGGTAATAGTTGAAAGTGTGTTAAGCCTGCGTCAGCAAGAGATTTTAAATGTGTTACGGGTACAGAGGTTTCTTCGGTAAAGGCAAGGTAGTTACCTCGGTTTTCTACACGGGTGCTGGCGTCTAAAATACTAAAGTCACGTATGTGGCCTTCATATATAACACTGTCTTCAGGGTTAACAACTTTAGGAACGGTGTGACTGTCCCATCCGATGGGTTTTAAATCACTATCAGCTAAATTAACAAACTGAGAAAAATCGCCATTGGTTGATAAAGAAACCGAGTAAGGGTCTGTGGCTTCAATTGTTTCAATACGCTGATTTTGTTGATGATAAACAGTTAACTCATAGCGATAAAATAAGCGGTCTACTGTGTTTGGCGCGGTAAATGACCAAATACCTGTTGCTGCGTCAAGGGACATCGTATGGCTTGACTGTAAAGCTTTACTTGCGTTGTACACCTTAAGGGTAACTTGCTGTGCTGTCGGTGCCCAAAGTTTAGCGCTTATCTCGCTAGCACTGTAAAGAATACCTAAATCTGCTTCGTTAGCATCGTTATTTGCTGAGGTATATAAAGCGTCTAAGATACGGGGTGTTTGTAGGTAAGTTGCGGCGATAAGTGAATCGTCACTCGCATATGAAATTGCCAATAATTTACCGCTAAGCATTGATTTGGCTTTACTTACCGATGCTGATGTTGCGGTAAATGCCGCTAAATTTTTATAGCGAGGCATATTAAGTGAAATCGCAGGGTGTTCGCCACCAGCTGCGGGGAGGTACTCAAGGTAGTTATCTCCAGAAATACCGTTTTCACCATCAAAAGCTAAGTCGTCAGTGGTTGAACTATAAATGCGTACTTTAGCTACGTTGGTACCGGCGTTCCAAAAAACGGTATTTTCATTGGCCCAGTGCGCAGCAACATCGTTAATTAATATGCCTGTTGGAAGTAAGGTCGCCTGGGCATATACATCACTGATACCTGATAGTGTCCAAGTCATGCGATCGCCGCTTAAATCAGCTTGATGGTCGATGCCACCTAAGTCTTTATCATCACCTTTATGAACAATAAAGTTAGCACAATCGCCATAACCTGCTTTTAAATCGATAAGCCAGTAAGCGCCGTAATTTGGATCTAGCCCTGTTTGTGCTTGCCCCGTTGCCCAGTCAGTATCGGCGTTGGCATAAGCGTCACAAGTCTCGTTGTTCCATAAATGTATGATCCAATCGCTGTAAGTTGCGTCCGCACGGTTATAGAAAATGACTAATTCGTTATCACCTGCAGTAACTATTGGCGCTGGTAATCCCGCTGTAGCAATATCAAAGGTCAGGCTAGCAGTAGCACTAGCATTACTCGGGTCGGTAACAGTCAAGCTTGCCTGATAGTTTCCTGCGCCCGATGAGGTCACGGTTGTTGAAGTATTGTTTGCACAATCAGCGATGGTCACTGTTGTTAAGCCATTGCCTGGAGATAATTGACAAGATAATGCATCGCCGTCACTATCGGTAACAGACCATGAATAAACGATTTCCTTAGGTGATGACTCAATAATTTCATGGCTGAAATTCGTCATAGTTGGCGCATTATTCACCTTGTCAGGTATATTAACTTTATCACCACCATCACTGCCTCCACCGCCACAAGCACTTAATGCGGTGGTAACCGTTGCTATAAGGGCAACCTTTTTAAATTGAATTATTGTCATCTTATCACTCTTAGGTTTATGCAATATTTATCTGTTGCACATTTGAGCTACGCTAGATAAATATTATTTTTAATTATTCCTTCATACTAAAGAGTAGACTGGTTAATGAATAGCCATTACATACGTATTCAAGACAGATTAATGACCTTTTATTTACTGTTTAGCCACGTTTTGTTGACGATTGATAAGGGAATTATAGGCATAAAAAAACCGTGATAAATCACGGTTTTTACAATGAGATGCATTTACTACATCAATAGTAAATTTATTTGATTAGTTGGTTTTCTCAGTAATCGTTAACATAGGTCTTGATGGGTTAATTGCGTTCAATGTAAAGACATAAGTCGCTTCTTTAGTTACATCAAAAGTAATATCAGCACCGGGTAATGTTAAGGTTTTTGCTTCACCGGCGGTTAAGATATTATCATCAACAACACCGCCAACCGTAGAGTCTTCTTCCCAATCAGCAGAGGCAATTTTAAAATTATAGCTACGAACGGGTAATAACGTTTCTATTGTATAAATACCTGCAGCATAAGTTAGTATATAAGCCTCTTCGGTAGCCCATCCATTCATGTCGCCTTTAAGGTACATAGTACGTTCTTGGTAAGGGGCAGGCGCTTCGGTTACTGTTAATTTAGGCGCGGTAAAATCAGTCGCATCTAAAGTGAAGGTTAATATTTTATTTTCAGTCACTTCAATGGCAATATTATCTTCACCCGGTAAGGTTAATAATTTTTCTTCACCGATAACAACATCACCTTCGCCAGCAAAAGCACCCATAGTAGAATCGTTTTCCCAGCCATCTGACGCTATTTTAAAGCCATACTTTTTAGTGTTATCAATCAATGCATTTACCACGTAAGTGGTGTCGGTAAGTGCAAAGTCAAAGTTAGGTGTTGTTGACCAATCGTTCATGTCACCTTTTAAATACAAAGTGCGACCTGAATAAGGTACTGCATTCTCAATTGTTAATATTGGGGCACCTTTATTGGTAGCATCAAGTATAAATCGATAAGTACCCGCTGCAGCGGCAGTGAAATTAATGTTTTGAGCAACATCTTCACCAAAAACTAATGTGGTGGCAGTATCAAGTGGCACAACGGCACCTTCGGTAGCAATACCGAAATTAGTCGCATCAGTCCAATTAGCATCAGCCACTTTAAAGGCATAATCTTGCATTTCTAATGGATGTAAAGAGGTGTAGATATTTTCACCCTTATATACCATAGGAAGGGCATTAGCCCATTCGTTCATGTCGCCTTTAACATAAAGTACTTTGTCATAAGCAACTTCAATAACGGTTAACGTTGGTGCTTCAGTATCTGAAATATCTAAAATGAACTGGTAGTTACCGTTGTTAGGAATGGTAAGGCTAATGTTTTTACCTAGCTCTTCACTGGCAATCAATGTTTTACTTTCGCCAAGAACGACTGTTTCATCACCTTCACTTGCGCCAAAGGTATTGATAACATTCCAATCTGCATCAGCAACTTTGAAATTATAAGCTGTCGCTGAGCCCGTAACGGCTAGTGCCATCGTGTAGACACCTTCAGAGTAAACAAATTTATTGCTGTCGTCTGTGGTTTCCCAGTCAATGAGGCCGCGTAAATAAAGTTCAGCTGCGCCATCAACAATAGTTGGCACTGCATCTGGGTCGGTTACACACTCGTCACCCGCTTCATTAGCTATAAGTGGCGCTTCACACTCTAAAGGTGCCGGTGTTGAGCCACCAGGAACAACTAAAGAGGCAAACGTTCTTGGGAACGGAAAGATAGTGGTTTCTTTTTCTAATAAGAATAATTCACCGGTATTAACTGTGCTTATATCAACAAGAATATCATCTTCACCTGAAAATTTAACTGAACCAATAGCATCGTAAACAATAAAGTTAATACAATTAGGTGGATCGATAGTATTCATTACCCAATAGGCGCCAAAATTATCATCAATACCTGTCCATGCTAATGAAGAGCCCCAAGGTGTGGTCCCTTCAGGACGATCAAAATCTGCATAGGAGTTACAGTCAGCGTTATTCCAAGCGTGCAAACCGGCAAGGTTATAATCTATCGCGCTGCCATCAGTTGGTGTTTCAAATTGAAAGTAAATAACTAATTCGTTTGCCGCTGGTGTGTAAGCTGGTACGGGCATAGTGATACCGTTAGAGCCATCAATCCATGCCTCTTTGCTCATTTCACAAAGTTGAGTGTCAGGGTTGGCAACTTCAGGGTAATTACAGGGGGTAATTACTAATTCACATGCATTACCTGTTTCGTTAATTGTTTCTGGTGACTTACACCAAAGAGGGGATTCAGTAACAGCATTACTTTCATCACTTCCTCCACAGCCTGCTAATACACTAACCAATACGGCTAACGTAGCAAACGATAATTGTTTCATATAACCAGTCATAAATGACATCTCCACTTAAATGTTGATAAGGTGCTAAGCCGTTATTTATATAGCAAACTTAGTACGTTGTTTTTATTTTAATAATTGTTATTGCTTTATATTGTTACTGTCACGTAATCAAAAAACGGTCTTAATCATCCATTAAAAAGTAGCTTCAGGTTATGTTGAATCTAATTTCATCATCCTTTCACTGGGGAACGATGTTATGCCGCGTTGACTATAAAACCTAATGCTGATGTTATGAATACGTATTCAAAGACCTACAGTAATCTGCTTTTATTCTTACTTTAATTTTTTAAGGTTATGTAATAAAAGGAAATAACGAGTTTACTTGCTTTCTAGAACCATCTTATTACTAAAGTTCGCTGATGGGTAATCGGTTGTAACTGTGCAAAAAATGATTACTATGAAGTTGTCACCGTAAATCTTGAAACATAAATAGATAGGGAATATCTCATAAAAATAATTGACTCCAACTCGCTGTGCGTTATCAACCATAGTGCAAGTGTAAGTAGGGGCTTCTCGATAATACATATTATTAGGAATATGAAACAATGAACAAATTCAAGCCAAATATATTAACACTCAGCTTAATAGCTGCGGGTTTATCATTTGCTAGTGTTCCCAGTTTTGCTCAAGATGCTCAAGAAGAAGTAAAAGCGCAAACTGTTAACGTTAACAAACCAAAAACATTAGAAGAAAAAGAAAATGCAGTAGAAGTTATTGAAGTTAGAGGTTTTAGAGGCAGTATTATTAAGTCTTTAAACACTAAACGTTTTTCAGACACTGTCGTTGATGCGATATCAGCTGACGACATTGGTGGTTTACCCGATGTATCTATAGCCGATTCTTTAACACGCTTGCCAGGTGTTACCTCTGTACGAATCGATGGCCAATCAAGCGAGCTGAATATCCGTGGTTTATCAGGTGGCTTTGTATTTTCAACATTAAATGGTCGTGAACAAGTTTCAACAGCAGGTGGACGCTCAGTTCAGTTTGATCAATTTCCTTCAGAATTAATTAAGCAAGCGCAAGTGTATAAATCACAAAAAGCGTCGCTTATAGAAGGCGGTATTGCCGGTACTATTGAACTAGAAACCGCTAATGCGCTAGATAATGAAAAAGAAACTAGCTTTCGTTTTTCAGCTCACGGAAATTGGAATGATGCCGCTGCTGGCAATGAAGATTCTGCTGACTTTGGTCGCCGCTTAACCGCTTCTTATCAAGCCAAATTCTTAGATGACACGCTTGGTCTTTCATTGGGTTACGCCGGTATGTTTCAGCCTACTGTGTCGAGCCGTTTCGTAAACTATCAATTTGACGACCGAGATTTATCAGAAACATATGATGGCGGTCCAGAAAGTCTATTAGTTTCATCTGGCTTTGAAGTTAATGAACGTGGTGGTGAAGATAGTCGTGATGCTTTTGTTTTGGCGTTAAATTGGGAACCTCGTGATGATTTACGTTTCCAATTTGATGGTTTTCATTCAAAGTTTGACTCAGAAAAATGGGATCGTGGTTTACGTATATCAGGCATAAATAACATTGCCAGCCCAGGACAGTCTTTACTCTTAACCGATCCGCTTATTGCTAACGGCGCACTTATCGGTGGTACCATCTCTCGTAATCCTAATGGTGATGCCATTGCGCCACCTTATAAAGGGTCTGATCGTAGCTTAAATATTCAAACACAAGCCGATGATAATACGACGAACAGTGAATTAAGCTCATTTGGTTTAAAGGGTGAATGGGAAATTAATGATGATTTATTAATGACCGTTGATTTTGCCCATTCTCAAGGTAAAGAGACCAGCAAAGATCAAGTTATGCGTATGGCTTATTTTAAAGACTCTAGCGCAGCAACTCCTATTATTGATAACGACATCATCTTTAGCTATAAACTTAATGGCTTAGAAAACCCTGATTTAGCCTTTAACCAAGACTTTACCGATACCGACCACATGATGGTTACCAGTGCAGAGTCATATCCAAGTATCGAGTCAAATGAATCAAATGCTGTACGAGTTGATTTCGCTTACCAACTTGAAAGTGACATCTTTAGTTCAGTTGAATTTGGTGCCCGTTTATCGGAACGTGAATACGAACTGGGCCGTGGTCGTTTCTTATATGGTACTACCGACGCAAATATGCGTAATGGTCAATACATCACTTATGCAGGTACCGATGAAGAAGGTAACCCGATAGAAACAGAACGTTTTGCTCCATTTCCATTATCCAATGAAAACTCGACAGTAACGAGTATTAACGGTGACTTACCGGGTATGCCGAGTTTCTTAGCGGTTAACAACAACGATATTTTAAATGCTTGGATCCCAAATGTTGATCGTACGCCAGTACGTGACTGGAATCATAGCTGGACAATGACTCAAAATAATATTGTTGAAGAAGAAGTTACCGCAGCTTATGTGCAATTAAACCTAAACGCTGAACTGTTTGGTTTACCGTTAAGCGGCAATGTAGGTCTTCGCTATGTTGGCTCTAAACAAAGCAGCACAGGTTTAGTCAATGTGGGAGCGGGTAATGGTGATGTAATTTATGATGATGTTGGCGGTACAAGCGACGAATTCCGCCGTGAAACAGTCAGCGAAAGTTATAATGATTTATTACCATCTTTAAATTTGAATATTCAATTGTCTGAAGACGACCAATTACGTTTTGCTTACTCAAAAGTTATGTCACGTCCAGATATGCCATCAATGGCTAACAGCGGTAACTTTAGGTTTAATTCAGCGGATGACGGTCGAAACTATATTGATTTAGACAGTTCAACTAGCCCGTCAATACGTCCGTTTTATGCAGATCAAATCGATATTTCTTATGAGCATTATTTCTCTGAAACCGATGGCGCGTTTGTTTTTGCTATTTGGAACAAAGACATTGAAAACATGCCAGGTACAACCACAGATAAGAATTTTGATTATCAGGCTAATGGTATTGCTGTACCAGCAATCCCTGATGACAAGACGCATGCTGAGTACGATAGCGAAACTGGGGAGCCCATTGGCGAACCACTCGTTTGGGAAAATGGCACTTATTCACACGCCGCTAATAACGCAGAGGCAGGTTATATTCGTGGTATTGAAATTGGATATACGCAAACTTTTACCTTTTTACCTGATATGTGGAAAGGCTTAGGCGCTAACATCAATTTTTCTTACACAGAAAGTGAAATCGAACGTCCGTCAAATGTACCGGGTGAAGATGGTCAGCCAGGTCCAATCGAAGGTTTATCACCACGCGTATTTAGTGCAACACTTTTTTATGATTACGAAGATTTGTTCACCGCGCGTGTTAGTGCTCGTCATCGCGCAGAATACTTGAGTCGTCAAATTGCGATTGGTGATTCACAATCAGCGTATTTCCAAGAAGAAACGATTATTTCTGCACAAATGTCGTATAACTTTACTGAGAATCTACAAGGAGTCGTTTCTGTTGATAACTTAACAGACGAACCGAATATTTCTTACTTTGGTGATACTTCACGTACCGGAACAATTCAGTACTTTGGCCGCACGGTTTACTTTGGTATTAATTATTCAATGTAAATGAAAACTTAAAAAGGTGTGGATGAAACCACACCTTTTTTATTTGTCGATAGTCATGGTAATTTTTTAAGCAGTAAAAATTAATGATAAATTCAGCCTACCCAGATAAAACAGCACAAAGCACTTCCCCAAAAAAACTTAACATGGTGATTTTAGGTGGTGGTACTGCAGGTTGGATGACCGCTAATTTAATGGCTAAAAAGTGGCAAAACCACCCCGTTTCAATAACGTTAATTGAATCTCCTTCGCTCGGTGTTATTGGTGTTGGTGAAGGCTCTACACCACAATTAAAAAGCTTCTTTGACAAAATAGGTGTCACCGAACAAGAATGGATGCCGCAATGCAATGCGACCTATAAAAATGGCATATTATTCAATGGCTGGTCAACACGAGTAGGTTTTGAAAGTTATTTTCATCCTTTTACTTCGCTTATCGATGCCCATACGGCTCCTGCCTTTGTCTATAACACTCAGTATCGTCGTAAAGGCTTTAACGTCGATTGTCATCCTGATCGTTTCTTTTTGTCTGCACAATTAGCTAAACAAAAAAAATCTGCGGTTGGCGAATATAATTTTCCTTTCGATATTGGCTATGGCTATCACTTTGATGCCATTTTATTGGGGAAGTTTTTAGGAAAAGTTGCGCAGAAAAAAGGTGTTAAGCATATTTTGGCGCAAGTTGATGAGGTAAACGTAAATGATGCTGGCGACATTCAATCGTTAACACTCGATAACGGCGAGGTCATTGCCGGTGATTTTTTTGTTGATTGCTCAGGCTTTAACAGCCTACTTTTACAAAAAACATTAAAAGTACCTTTTATCAGTTTTAAAGATAACTTATTTAATGACAGTGCTGTGACCATCTCTGTAGCAAGAGATGAAAACGCTCAGCAAGGTCTTAACTCACAAACTATTGCTACTGCGATGAAATGTGGTTGGGCGTGGGATATTCCGCTAACTAACCGCACTGGAAACGGCTATGTTTATAGTTCAGAGCACTGTACTGGCGAACAAGCAGAGCTTGAGTTACGAGAAAAACTTTCATTGGTCGATGAAGCCGTAGACGTTCGTCACTTAAAAATGAAAGTAGGGCGAGTCAAACAACATTGGCACAAAAACTGTGTCGCTATTGGCTTGTCGCAAGGCTTTATTGAGCCCCTTGAAGCGACCGCTTTACATTTTGTCCAAGAGAGTATTGAAGGTTTTATTGATGATTTCTCTCTCGGTCTGTACAGCAATATTTATCAAGATAGATTTAATGAAAAAATGAATCATCGTTTTGATGGCATTCGTGATTATATTGTCGCTCATTATCGCTTGAGTTCGCGTGACGACACCGAGTACTGGCGAAAAAATAGCATAAATCCCAATATATCTAACAATTTAAAGAAAATAGTACAGTGCTGGGTCGCGGGTGATGATTTAAACAAAGCCCTAATTCAACCAGGTATGGTGAGTTTTTACCCACCAGTTTCTTGGCATGCTATGCTTGCCGGTTACGGTATTTTTCCTGAGTTATCACAAGACAAACAACTTGCCGAAAAATTTGGCGAGCAGGCTCTTGATGCAGCACATAAATATGACTTAGCGCATATAGACCAGTTTATTCAACGCTGTTCAGTAAATTTTGCTGATCATCAACAGTTTATTAATGACAAGCTCATTAATAAATAAAGTTATTGATAGGTATTCACATGAAAAACACGCGATCATCACTTTACGTTTACCCCTTTCTTTTCTTATTAAGCTTCGCACTTACTGCGCTATCAGGTTGTGGTGGCGGAAGCGCGAGTAACGATAAGCCTGTCGAGAAAACAGGTGTTGAAACACCTGTTTTAATTGGGCCACAAGTTGTTGGTATTGCTGCAAAGGTTACTGAGCTGGCTGCCATTGGCAGCGCTAGTCATCAGTGCCATGCCGTTGAGAATAGTGCGCAATCATTACAGTTTTCGGAAATTTCTCAGCAAGCGGGTATTACCTTTAGCCATTCAATGCCCGATGGTGATGGCGTATTAGGTATGTCTGGTGGTGTGGCTGCAGGTGATTTTGACAATGATGGTTGGGTAGATTTATACGCGATAGGTGGTGAAGGGCAAGCCAATGTTTTATTAAAAAATCAAGGTGATGGTACCTTTACCGACCGAGCTAGCTTTTCAGGTGTTGCTCAAAAAAATAAAGGCAGTGGTCCTGCTTTTGGTGATTTTAATGGTGACGGCTTATTAGATTTATTTGTTGGTGGTGTCGGTGGCGATGCGGCAAAGCTTTATGTTAATCAAGGAAATGAACAATACCTAGACATTACTGCGAGTTCAGGTCTGGTACTGCCGGGTAATAATTTTTCAGGCACTTGGGCTGACTACGATAAAGATGGTGACCTTGATTTGTTTGTTACTCATTGGACCGAAGAACGTAGCGGTTACTTTGCCTATTTTTGGCAGAATAATGGCGATTCAACCTTTTCAGATGTCACCTTTGAAGCCGGTATAAAAAATACCAGTAATGCCGATAAAACCTTAACCGCAACATTCTCTGATATTAATAACGATGGTTGGGTCGACCTACTCTTAGTAACAGATTATGCGCAAACCCGTCTTTACAAAAACAATAAAGATGGCACGTTTACCGATATCACTGACCATGAAGTGATAACAGATAATACTGGCATGGGCTCAGCAGTGGCTGACTACGACAATGATGGCGACTTAGACTGGTTTGTTAGCGCAATATCTTATCGAGACGAACCGGCAAAGTTAGGTTGGCTGTCTCCAGGCAATCGCTTTTATCAGAATCAGGGCGATGGCACTTTTCTTGATAAAACAGACGAGCTTGGTGTTCGTCATAGCTCTTGGGCATGGGCGACTTGTTTTAGTGATTTCAATAACGACGGCTTACAAGATTTATTTGTTGTTAATGGTATGTATGGCGAAAATATTGAAAAAATGTTTTTAGACGATCCTTCTCGACTCTTTCTTGCTAATGGCGATGGTACTTTTAAAGAGTCATCCATCGATGTCGGTATTGATGACAAGTCGATGGGGCGAGGCTTAGTATGTTTTGATTATGACAAAGACGGTGATCAAGATATTTATATTGCTAACCATGATGAGCCACCTAAGTTGTTTTGTAATAATGGCGGCAGTAAGACGGGTCAGAATAACTTTATCAATATCAAATTGATTGATGCAACCAGTAACTCTCAGGCCCTAGGGGCAAGGATATATGTCAGTAGTGGTGATATTCGTCAAATGCGGGAATTAAAATCAGGGACAAATTATGTATCACAAAACCCGGTTGAAGCACACTTTGGTTTAGGTAAGTCGTCAATAATAACCCGTATACGTGTGGTGTGGCCTGATGGCGAAGAGTCAGTGATCACTCAAGTAGCGGTCAATAAATTTGTGACTATCGAGCGTATTTAGCCGCTATTGACTAATTATTTAGTTGCTAGCCAATAATTGTTAGAATCAAAATAAGTATAAAAATAATAAGTAGACCTTATGATTAAGCCGAGCAAAATGAAAATAGTAAAAAACATTATCCTGCCACTCATGTTAAGCCCATTATTATTAACGGCTTGCGGTGGTTCAAGTTCAAGCAGTAAAAATGAAGTGATTGTTGCTGCGCCAATAACAATAACACCCGAGCGAAGTGGACAGTCAGTTGCAAGACAGTGGAATGAAGTTTTACTGCATGCGATACGAAATGACTATGCGCGCCCTACGGTACATGCTCGAAATTTATTCCATATTTCATCAGCAATGTTTGACGCTTGGTCTGTTTATCGCCCGCAAGTGAAAGCTTTTTTATGGGGCAATAATGTTGCTGGGTTTAATTGTCTTGCACAAGCCGTTGATTTGCCTATCGACATTATCCCTTTTCAAGAGCAAGCGATAAGTTTCGCCAGTTATAAAATGATCAAACATCGTTTTCGCTTATCACCTGGAGCCAATAATATTATTGCCACAGCGGATGCTTTAATGACGCGCTTAGGCTTTGATGTTGATGATACTTCTGTCGACTATGCTAATGGTTCAGCTGCAGCTCTTGGTAATGCTATCGCCCAATGCTATATCAATTTTGGCTTACAAGATGGCGCTAACGAACAACAGTTTTACAGTAATCGCCATTACCAATCGGTTAACCCTGCGTTAGCTTTGGGAACTGGGCAGTCGGGTAACCCGACTATTGTTGACTTAAATCGCTGGCAACCCCTTTCTATTCAGGGATATATTGATCAAGCAGGAAACCCTGTTGACGATATGCCTGAATTTTTAAGCCCAGAATGGGGACAAGTTGTTCCATTTTCCTTATCTGCAAATGACAAAACTGTTTTTACCCGTGATGGATTTGACTATCAGGTTTACCATGATCCAGGGATGCCGCCGTTGATAGGTTCAGATACAGCGGATTTATATAAGTGGGGCTTTTCGTTAGTCGCGATATGGTCAGCTCATTTAGATGAGAATGACGGTGTCGAATGGGATATATCGCCAAAAAGTATCGGTAACATTAATAGCTTTCCAACAACCTTTTCTCAATATAATGAGTTTTACAATCAACTTGACGGCGGAGATACCAGTGCCGGTTATATCCTTAACCCAGTAACTAACCAACCTTACCAAGAGCAGATTGTGCCTCGTGGTGACTATGGCCGAGTACTCGCCGAGTTCTGGGCAGACGGTCCTGAGTCTGAAACACCGCCGGGTCACTGGTTTGTCATCCTAAATACCGTTAGCGACCATAATTTACTTGAAAAACGTTGGGCGGGTACTGGCGAAATATTAGGTAATTTAGAATGGGATATAAAAAGCTATTTTGCCATGGGGGGTACTATGCATGACGCGGCAATCGCAGCTTGGGGGATCAAGGGGCGCTACGATTATATTCGACCTGTTTCAGCCATTCGTGCAATGGCCGACCTAGGACAAAGTAGCGATGAGCAATTACCTTCTTATCACCTTAACGGAATTCTTCTTGTCGATGGTTACATCGAACTTGTTGGAGCGAACGATGCATTAGCAGGGGACAATAAACAAAATGTCGGAAAAATTAAAATTTATGGCTGGAAAGGCCCAGATTACATTAACAACCCCGCTACTGATAAAGCCGGTGTTGATTGGATTTTAGCTGAGAATTGGTGGCCTTATCAGCGTCCCTCTTTTGTGACCCCACCTTTTGCCGGCTATGTATCTGGGCATTCTACTTATTCTAGAGCCGCTGCCGAATTAATGACCGCAATGACAGGTTCACGATACTTCCCTGGCGGAATGAGCGAATTTGACGTGGTTGCCAATGAGTTTTTAGTTTTTGAACAAGGGCCAAGTGTCAATATGACCCTGCAATGGGCGACTTATCAAGATGCTTCTGATCAATGTAGTCTGTCACGTATTTGGGGAGGTATTCATCCACCTGCCGATGATATTACCGGTCGCTTAATTGGTGAGAAAATAGGTAAAAATAGTTTTGAGTTTGTACAAGACTATTTTAGTCAATAACCTTTAATGCGACTGCAAATAATAAAAAGAGAATAATAAAAATGTTGGCCATTCAAAAAAACCTTAGTAAATCTTTCTATATGCTATTGAGCCTACCCGCAACAGCGATGGGGTTTGCTTTATCAGTACAGATATCAGCGCTTAGCTGGATATTAACTACTCAATACGGTCTTGATATTCATCAGGTCGGCTTAGTGTGGGCCGCAGGACCTATTGCGGGGATTTTAGGACAAGTTATAGTTGGTATTATTAGCGATAATGTTTGGTTTTGGAATGGCCGTCGCCGTCCGTTTATCCTCATCGGTGGTGTGTTAGCCGCTATGATGTTATTGGCTTTACCCAATATTGATATTGTTTCTTCATCACTTGGCATCTCAGGATTGCTCGGCGTAGCGATTGCTGTTGCGTTAACCTTAGATTTATCGATAAATATTAGTTTTAATCCAACACGTGCCATTATCGCGGATGTAACCCCTGAAGGTGATGCTCGCACTAAAGGTTATACCTGGATGCAAACGGTATCAGGCTCTTTTGGTGTATTGGCTTATGCGGTTGGTGCTACGTGGGGGAACTTTATACTTATTTATTTAGGCGCAGGATTAGTGTTTTTTCTATCAATATTAGCTCCTTTTTTTATTAGCGAACCCAAAGAATTATTAGTAAGTCAACGCGATGTTATTCAAGATAAAGTCTCGTTTACAATGGTGTTGATGAACATAAAACCCTTGTGGGGCTTCATTATTTACGATATTTATGCGATGGCTTTACAAATATCAGGTATAAAAACCGATCATTACTGGGCTGAAGTTATTGCGGCAATCATTACCTTGTATTTTGTTGTTATTACTTTATTTGCTAAAGAGAGTTGCAGTGATAACAGCATTGGTTTTAGAAAAGTATTAGCCGCTCATTCCTTCAGTTGGATTGGCGTACAAACGATGTTTGTTTTTATTATTGCTTTTCTTCAAGACAAAATGCCAAGTTTGTCAGACGATGATTTAGGCAAAGTTATAGCGATGAGTTTTCTCATTTTAAGTGCAGTGTCTGCTTTATTACCGGCATTTGTGCTTGAACCGATAGCTAAAAAAATAGGACGAGTAAAAACCCATACCTATTGCATCGCCAGTATGGCCGTTGGCTATGGATTAGTCGTCATGTTTGGAGATGTAAAAGAAGTGCTTTACTTACTTATGGCGTTATTAGGAATTGGTTGGTCTGCTATTATTAGTTTACCGTTTGCCATTATGTCTGAAAAGGTTGAACAGTCTCGTATGGGCCTATATATGGGCCTATTCAACTTGTCTGTTGTATTACCGCAGTTGTTAGTTAGCTTAGCGATTGGTTTATTCATCAGTAAAGTTGCCGATAAAAGTGTAGTGTTTCAAATTAGTGCTATTGCACTCGCAATTTCAGCGTTGGCTTGGACGAAAGTACAGGAACATTCAAAAGCTTAATTCAGACAAAATAACCTTATAAAACGATAAGTATTAAACAACTTATCGTTTTTGTATCGATTTAATAACAGCAATTAAAGATTCTTTTCGTTTAATTATTAGCCATCTATAGACAAGTACCCCCAATTTAAATTATAAAATGCGCAACGTTATATTTTAGGAATTAAGATGAAAATTTTTCAACCGTTAGCTTTATTATTTTTTTGCTCGGTAATGGCTTTTAATGTTCGTGCCGATATTAATGAAAATACCACCATTAACGACATTCATCAGCAAATGCAAAGTAAACAATTAACCAGCGAACAATTGGTGCAATTCTATTTAAAACGCATTGCGACATATGATGACAAAGGAATGACGCTAAATTCAGTGGTGCAATTAAATAAAAATGCCCTCAAGCAAGCTAAAGCACTTGACCTTTATTTCCTTAAAAGTGGCTTTAAAGGCAGCTTGCATGGTATTCCTATTCTGCTTAAAGACAATATAGATACTACTGATGGTATGGCAAACACAGCAGGCTCAACTGCTTTAGCCAATAACTTTCCAGATGATGATGCTTTTTTGGTTAAACAACTCAAAGAAGCTGGCGCGATTATCTTAGGAAAAACCAATCTAAGTGAATGGGCAAACTTTCGCTCAACCGCTTCATCAAGTGGTTGGAGCGGTTTATATGGACAAAGTAAAAACCCTTACGATATAACAACTAGTCCTTGTGGCTCTAGTTCAGGTTCTGGTATTGCTGCTGCGGCTCACTTCGCTACGGTAACAATAGGTACTGAAACTGATGGTTCAGTGACTTGTCCTGCGGCAATTAATGGGGTTGTTGGAATAAAACCAACCTTAGGCACCGTTAGTCGCGACGGTATTATCCCCATTGCCCATAGTCAAGATACAGCGGGCCCTATGGCGAGAAATGTAACCGATGCGGTTATTTTGTTAGCGGCAATGGTAAAAGCAGACCCAAGTGATCAAGATGTAATGTCTTCAACGATAGATTACCTCTCACATTTAAAGCTTGATGGTCTTAAAGGTAAGCGTATCGGTATTGCTCGAAATCTAATGGGTTATCATCAAGGGCTAGACAATGTTTTTAGTCAGGCAGTACAAGACCTTAAAAGCCAAGGTGCAGTGATCGTAGACGACGTTAATTTTGAAAACAAAGATCAGTGGGGCGATGCTGAATTTGAAGTGCTGCTTTATGAATTTAAAGACGAGCTTAATAAGTATCTTTCAAAAACAGCACCAGGCATGCCAAAATCACTCAGTGAAATGATTGAATTCAATAAAATAAATGCTGATATTGAAATGAAATATTTTGGACAAGAAATATTTTTGATGGCACAAGCTAAAGGGGACATTACTGATAAAGTTTATCTTGATGCACTCGCAAAAGCGAAACGTTTAACACAACAAGCAGGCATCGATGCGTTACTTGAAAAGCACAATCTTGATATGATTATTGCCCCAACCACAGGGCCCGCGTGGAAAATTGATTGGGTTAATGGCGACCATTATTTAGGTGCTGCATCTTCTGCTGCGGCAATATCAGGTTACCCTCATATTACGCTACCCATGGGCTATGTACATGGCTTACCTGTTGGCTTATCAATGTTTTCCGGCAAGTTACAAGAAGGTATCTTGATTGAAGCTGCTTTTGGTTATGAACAAGCGACTCAACATCGCGTTGCGCCAAAACTACAGTAATTATCTCTGGTAAATTAATAACAACTAGATGAAGTAAATAATGCAGATGCACGGTCTATAGTTTTAGTACAAACATTTACTTCATATAAGAGTTTATAAAAATTATGGTTGATAACAAAAAATATATACCGGTCATTGTCACTTTGCTTTTCTCGATGCTTTTTATTAACAGCGCTTTTGCCAAGCAGACTTCAATAAACGTTGGGCCTAAAGTGGGTGACAAAGCACCGGCTTTAACGGTAACAGATGCAACAAAATCAGTGGTTAACATTGCGGACTTAACCGCTGAAAAAGGATTGATCATCTTATTTTTTCGTTCAGCTGACTGGTGTCCCTTTTGTAAACGCCACTTAATTGAATTCAATGAATATGCTGATAAATTTAAAGCGTTAGGTTACGGTGTTGCTGCTATTTCTTATGACAGTACTGACATCTTAAACGGTTTCTCTAAGGCGCATCAATTAACCTATCCTTTGTTGTCAGATCAAGCGGCGGCGACGGTAAAAGCCTATGGTATTCTTAATAAAGATTACCAAATGGGCGATGATAATTATGGCATTCCTTATCCTGGTGTTGTGATTATTGACCCTGCAGGGACTATCTTTCATAAATACTTTTTTGAAGGTTATCGCAAACGTGTAAAGTTTATCGATTTATACCAGCAGTTAAGTACCATCAAATAAGCGATAGATTTTAGTCGTATAACAGCCTCTACTTTTTAAAATAGTAAGGAATAGAGGCTAAACAATAATAAATAGATAATAATTAAAAAAAATGTTTACTTTCACGTTTAAGCTGTTTATAGTTGTTCTGTTAATTATCCCCCTCTCGTTTATTTAACCTATTGTCACTTGTGATTAGTACTTGTGATAATCAATGTTATGTCTTTCCCTTTCACAGTCAGTCATCACTCAAATTACTAAGCCTAAATTGTTGTCTGAGGTTATCAAGATCCATTATTTCTTGATCAGATATTTATAAATATCTAAACGTTTTCACACAGTAATATGGCTTTTATTATTAATGCGCAGCAGCGCAAATTAAAGAGTTTTATTATGTCTTATACATATAAAGGAACGATTTATTCAATTAAATCACCTATTAATTTCATTTCAGTTAACAAACACAATGTTGTTGTTAACGATCAAAATGGTACTAAGTTAATCAAGTTTGGCAATAACACCGATTCTAAATGTTTTTTAGAATGGATATACCAAGCTTAATAACAAGATAAACCCTCAATTCAACACCATGAGTTGAGGCAATGATTTAAGTCGAATCTTAGCGATATAACCACTAAGCTTCGACTAAATCGCTACTTTTACTTCACTTCACTTCAATCAATCCCCCTGATTTATCAGATTTGGCTAATCTAGCTACAATATTCTTTGCTAATTTCTCTAAATATTTATTAAATTATATTTATCTACGATATCGATAAATGATTAAGTTATCCTATGTTACGATTTTGATGCTAGGGTGTTTTACTTAGCTATTCATTAGCCGATGGCCCCGCTAACTGATATTAATAAAAATTAAGTTAACCTATTAAGACAAAGGAACAACATAAATGAACAGTGTTAAGCATGATGGTCTCGACTTTATCCCTTCAAAGGTTGTCTGCATTGGCCGAAATTATGTCGAGCATATTGAAGAGCTAAACAATGAAATTCCAGCAGAGCCGGTAGTTTTTATTAAGCCTAACTCCGCCATTTCTAATGAGATAGAAAGCCATCAATCTGATGAAATACACTATGAAGGTGAGATCAGTTTTATTATTAAGAACAATAAAATTTCTGGTATAGGCTTTGGCTTAGATCTGACAAAAAGAAAGCTTCAAAATGTGCTTAAATCAAAAGGTCTACCTTGGGAGCGAGCTAAAGCTTTTGATAAATCGGCCGTATTTAGCAACTTTGCCAACTGTGATGGCGATTATAAAAGTTATAAAATGGAGTTATTTATAGATAACCTTCTTATACAATTCGCTAATTACCCACTGATGATCAACAAACCTGAAATGTTAATCACAGATATACAAAGTTTCTTAACCCTTGAAGATGGAGATATTATTATGACTGGCACGCCTAAAGGTGTGGGCATTATAAATTCGGGTCAGTTATTTACCGCTAAAATATATAAAAATGAAGAAATTATTATTGAACAATCTTGGCTTGTTCAATAACTTTATAGGCGCTAGATAAAAAGGGCCATTAAATATAGCGCGACTAAAATAAGATGAACGCTTTAATTAGTCGCCCTCCAACGCTGCCTCATCGTTAAGGAAGGTTCATTAATAAAGTTGTTTTATGGCGAAAGGGACGTCATATCGACCTTGTTTAGCGTATATCACTTTATAAAACTTCCTTCATCTATCGATAGTGCAAAAGACTTATACTCCATGTCAGATTTTAAAATATGTTTAGCTAGCCAGCTATAAAGAAATATCGCTATTTTATGATGTATATCGATATTATAATGTGTGAGTTTTTCTTCTAGTAAATGAAATTTATTTCTTAGCTCAGCGTGCTTTCTTATATGATCTTCAGTGTCAGGATGATTCGGTAAGTTAAATGATTTCATTAGCCATTTTCTTTGTGTTGAGCGTTATGTTGATTTTTTTGTTTGAATGCTAACAACCACTTTTCAAAATCACTCGCACTTAGCGGTTTACTATAAAGAAAACCCTGATGGTTGCTACAGCCTAACTCACACAACTTATCTGCTTGTTCTTGCGTTTCTATACCTTCAGCAATGAGGCTAACGTTGAAGGTTTTCGATAGCAAAATTAATGCCATTACTATTGCTCTGTCTTCTGGACAATTTACAATATTATCAACAAAGCATTTATCAATTTTTACATTATCAATAGGTAAACTTTTTAAGCGTTGTAACGAAGAATAGCCAGTACCAAAATCATCAATTGCGATTTTGACTCCTAATTCTCTCAAAGCCACCAAAATAGCAGTGTGATGATTATTATCTTCAGAAAAAAGAGATTCAGTGACCTCAAGTTCAATAGCATTACCAGGGATCATCTCCTCTGTTAATACTTTTTGTACCTGAGCAAAAAGATCATTGCGATCAAACTGTCGCAATGAGATATTAATCGCCATAACCCCAGTAAACAAATTATTAATTCTCCACACTCGTAATTGCCGGCATGCGCTTTTTAAGACAAAGTGGCCTAGCTCTTTAATAGCTCCGTTTGCTTCTGCTATTGGAATAAAAAGGGCGGGTGATATAATCCCCTGCTCAGGGTGAATCCATCTAAGTAAGCATTCGATGCCATAAACTTCACCATTATCAGCATTTATTTGTGGTTGATACCAGACTTCAAACTGTTTATTTTCAATTGCTTGATAAATTTCTCTATCAAGTTCCATCCTACGTTTAATTAACTCTTTTTCTTTAGTATCAAATAATGAATAATAATTTCCTCCTGACTTTTTTACTTTCATCATAGCAACATCAGCAAATGAAATAAGCTCTTTAACATCAAGTGAATCTAAAGGAAATGTACTTACACCAATACTTATCGTTGTTTTAAACTCACCAAATTTGGTCTTAAAAGGTTTTTCAAAAAGGGATAATATTTGTTCACAAATTTTATCTAAATTTCTTAGTGACTTTTCTCCCTCAACAACAACTATAAATTCATCACCACCACTTCTTGCTATAATGTCATTGTCACGTAATTTAGCATTAAGCCTATTTGCGACACTCTTTAATAACTCATCTCCTACTTCGTGTCCTAGAGAATCATTAATAGATTTAAACCTGTCTAGATCACAAAAAAGCACAGCAAAGTAAGTGGGGGTTTCACGATGAAGTTCAGATAAATGTTCAAGTTTTTCAAATAATAGATGTCGATTAGGTAAGTTAGTTAATGTGTCGTGATAGGCATGAAAGTGAACTTCTTCTTCAGATTTTTTTCGACTGGTAATATCGGTAAACTGACAAATATAATTAGAAATGTGACCGTTACTGTCTTTGATACTGCTTATATTTAACCACTCAGGGTAAATTTCACCATTTTTTCTTTTATTCCAAATTTCGCCTTGCCAACCCCCTTCATTAATAAGCTTTTGCCAAAATTGTTTATAAAAATATTTATCTTGTTTTCCAGAGCTTAGGATAGCTGGGGTTTTTCCCCAAACTTCTTCTTGCGTATAACCGGTTATATGAGAAAAACCTTTATTGACTATTTGTATATAACCTTGATTATCAGTCACTACAATCGCTTCATTGGAGTGGTTAAAAATTTGTTCAATAATAGAAATATTAGATTTAGTAATATCGTTATAATTAGTTGCTTTAAAAAAGAGTAATGTTTGTTCTTCGTTATTTTTTGTTAAAGAAAAAAAACAAACGTCTACAGGAAGCTGTCTGTTATCTTTTTGCTGTAAAGTTGAGCTGAAGTGACCAAAGTCAGGGTTACTGTTATTTTGCTGAACTTTATCTGCAGAAAACTTGTGTATTTTATCAATTGAATAACCGAGTAAGTCGGTCTTATCAAGCCCTGTCATCAGTAAGTATTCAGTGTTTACTGCTACTAATATGTAGTTAGCATTTAATGTTAGAATACCCGCAGTTATTTCGTCTTTCATTAACGCTTTGTCCAAATAGCCCATATTTCATATTCCCTCATTAACAACATAGCGTGTCAGCATTATTAGTTGTTTTATAATCTTAGTTAAAATTAAGTAAAAAGCTCGTTTTTATGAAATTTATTTAACAACAATATGCGAGATAATGACTATAGTTAACTAAACCTTATCAGATGCTTAAGTTATAAATACCAATAATACACCTAAAGACTATATTCCTTTGTCGAGGGGGCGGGATCATAGGCTAATCCAAGTGTGTTATAGCTCTTATTGATAAATTCAGCCTTTGTGTGATAAAACATTATAAGTACTTTAATTTTTTAGTGAAATTTGTAACCTTTATCTTGCGTGTAACATCTAAAATAGTATCAAAAGTTAACGGGGAAGCCCTTCGATCGCGTTAATATAATCATTTCCTTATAACTGAAGACTTTATGAACAATGAACCACTAGAAAAACCTTATTCAGATTTACGCCTTGCGGCTATGGCGCCTAATACATTGCTGGGCACAATGCTTAAAATTACCGGGCCTTTTTGGGATAAGTTATTAGGGATAAGTAAACTGCGCAGGGTTTATGAGTCTTGTGAATTATCTGGATTAAACAAACAAGAATTTTCACAAAAATTACTCAATGGTTTAGGTGTTCAGGTTTCTGGTATTAATGGTGTTTTGGCAAAAATACCGCAACGTGGCCGTTGTATTATTGTCTGTAACCATCCTTATGGCATGATTGAAGGGGTTATTATTGCGTATTTATTAACCGAGGTTCGTGCTGATACTAAGGTCATGGCAAACGTCGGCTTAACAATATTTAAAGAAATTAAAGATTACTTTATCTTTGCTAATCCATTAAAGCCTAAAGCTTTGATCAATGGCTTGGCAATAAAACAATGTTTTCGACATCTCGAAAAAGATGGCTTGTTGGTCATATTTCCAGCAGGGCGTGTTTCTTTTTTTCAAGCGGATAAACAACGAATTGCCGATGCTGATTGGAATCGACTCGCAATTAAGCTTGCCACAAAAACCGACTCGCCTATCTTACCTGTTTTTATATCAGGTGCTAATAGCAAACTTTTTCATAATATGGGGAGAGTTTATTATCGTTTTCGACTACTAATGTTAGCGCATGAAATGTTTAAATTACAAGCACATAACATCGCTTTAAAAACCAATAATCTGCTCACCATAAAGCAACTTAATGAATTTAATGGTACTAAAAGAATGAATGATTTTGTCCGCTTACAATGCTATTTAAACGATGATAACTATTTTAGCCCTTGGCTTGAGCATGAGCAAAGAACATCATTTGAAGCGGTTATTCCTATGGTGGATAAAAAAGTAATGAAAAAAGAGCTTGCTCAACTGCCTGAAATACAACACTTATTAGATTTTAAGTCATTCTCTGTCTATTATGGTTATCAACAACAAATTCCACATTGTGTAGAAGAAATTACTCGATTACGGGAAATAACGTTTAGAACTTTAGATGAAGGGAGTGGTGAAGCGTGCGATACCGATAAATTTGATGCAACGTACATGCATTTATTTATTTTTGATCATAAAAATGAAGAGATTATTGGTGCCTATCGAATAGGACAGACCGACCTTTTACAAAAAAATGGCGATGTATCAAAACTTTATCTTGCGCAAATGTTTGATTTTGCGCCTGAGTTTATTAATCAACAACAACCTTGTTTAGAAATGGGCCGCTCATTTATCATTGCTGCGCACCAAAACAGTTTTCATGGCTTACTGTTATTATGGAAAGGCATTGGCGCTTTTGTCTGTCAAAACCCACATTACCGAACATTGTATGGCACGGTATCATTAAGCAAACTATATGATCCTCGCTCAGTTGCCTTAATTGATGAAATTATGGTGACAGATAAAGAGGGCGTTAGCGCTAAAAAATCCTTTGCCGGGCAACTTCATCCAGAAGTAAAAGATTTTATTAGCGCAGCACCTGTCTCTTTAAATCAGTTGTCGGCATTAGTGATGGGCATCGAAGAAGACGGTAAAGATGTCCCGGTATTATTGAAACAATATTATAAGTTAGGGGCTAAATTTCATTGCACGGGCATAGATGTTAATTTCAATGACACGCCAGGCTTGTTGCTTAGTGTTAATTTACCAGCTGCACCTGACAAGCTATTAAAACTTTATTTAGGTTCATCTAAAACCGCGTATATAAATTATGCTAAAAGTGGTGAGTTAAGTGCCATTTGAGAATAATAAATATTAAGCGAATTCAATGCTCTCTTCTTTTGGAGACAAAACTGTGTGAGATTTTTGTACAACATTATCAAAGTACTCAAAACAAATTTCACTTTCTTTAGCGAGACAAGTTTTTATTGATAAGTGAGATATACTGACTGTTCTCGCATCTTCTCTTTGCATATTAACCGCATATTTACCGTCTTTTTCTGTCGAAAAATGAAAATCTTTGTGTTGCTTTGATAATAATTCTTTACCATTAACAGACTGTTCAAAGCGATCTTCTCTCTTTTGGCGCACGTCAATAAAATCAAGACTTGATGATGTTATCGGTAAGTCAGCCTTACCATCAACGCTTACCTCAATCAGTTGCTTACCATTCCACTTTACGCAGTGAATTTTTGGTTTTTTAATCGATAAATCTTCAGGGAAAATGCACAGTTGAAAAGGTTGGAAAACCTTTAGATCCATAGTTTCTAATTGCTCAATAACACTCGTTTGGTTTTGCAGCAAAGAAAGAATAAGTTGTCCACGACTGATCACGTTATCGTGATTATTAGCCGGTGCTTGATAATTATTTAATAAAGCGAGCGATAAGCCTTTTTTGCTGACAGCTATCCATGTACCCGCACCAACAGGGTCTACGGGATAAATGGCGCCACTTATTGGATAATATTTAGGGGGAATAGCTAACAAGCGAGAACGTTGTTCATCACGATTGAAAAATAACTCATAACCATTATCATTGAGTAAATACGTTAACGTGCACATTTAATTAATCACAGATAAAAGTTTATTTTTACTTTTAGCATCAGTAGATTGTTCATTACACTGTCTTAAAAAAGTTGCTGTAGCAGGCGCCAAGCCAAAATCTTGGGGTAATTCGGTTGCTTGTAGCGCATTTTTTTGAGCAAAAGTTATCTGAGCAATCATCGCATAGTGATGAACAGCATGGCTACCGACAAAAACTAATTCTCTAGCAACAGAGGTTTGTAGTTTTTGTATATTTTTATTGGTTACCGATACTTCTGTCGCTAATGTTATCACTTGATTGAGCTTGTCTTCGGACATGCCTTGAATCCAATTAGCTATTTCATTTAATTTAGCGATAGCAAGTTCAGGAGATAACTCTATTTGGCCACCACGCATCCTAAGATCATAGTTAATCAACTTATTTTCAATACCTGACATTATCGCTAAATAATGATCAATAATATGCCGCATATGGGTGCCTGCAGAACTGATAAAGTTAGGTTGAACGATTTGTGTATAATTTTTTTTAGAGACAGTATTAAGATACAACTGACCTTGTTCAATAATTTCTAATTGACTGATGATCATTCTTTTTTAAATTTCCAATAGTAAAATTAATAAAATGAACTATTTAGACGTTCGACTCTTTAAGATAGCTTGTATAAGATCTTCTGGGACCTCTGGGCTCTGCTCAGCTTTAATAAACCCTGTTTGAGAAAGACGAATGGCATTTTTATAGCCCTCTAAGTAATCTCTGCATTCTGGGCACATACTTAAGTGCAGTTTAAATTTAAAGCTTTCAATGTAAGATAAATTACCGCCATGAAAATCATATAGAAAATTGTCAACCTCTTCGCAGGTCAACATACCTGGCATGTGCTGGGCTATTAATCGCTTAATCATTAACATATCAGTTTACCTTCCAATTTTTTTCTGCGTTCTTTATGTCTTCCTGTTCTAAAATAGTTTTTAAAAGTAACCTAGCTCGGTGTAATTGAGTTTTCACTGAAGCTTCAGATATTGCTAAAATTTCAGCCGTTTCTTTGGTACTTAGTTCTTGGATGTCTCTAAGCAGTAAAACGTTACAATATTTCTCAGGAAGTTGGTAAATAATATTATTAAGCGATAATTTTGCTTCACCTTTTTCAAATAGCATTTCAATATTATTATTTAGGTTATCGTTTAAGCTATGGCCTAAATTATCGGCAAATTGCGTACGCTCTCCATAGTCATTGTATTGCTGATAAAATGTTTCTATTGAGGTAGTGTTTTGCCTTTTTCTTTGTCGAAGCATCATTAGCGCTTCATTTACCGTAATACGGTGCAGCCAAGTCGACAGGTTTGAATTTTTTTTAAAAGAGGTGATATTGTTAAAAACTTGAATGAAGGCTTTTTGTAAACACTCTTGTGCATCGTCATCGGTGGGAAAAAAGCGCCATGCAAGGGTATACATTTTTGCGCTGTATTGACGTACTAATGCCTCGTAAGCGAAAGCATTATTATTGATCAGCCCCTCAACTAGTTCATCTTCTTTATCGATATCTTGGCTTAAAGTAGCGGAAGATTGTTTTTTCAAAAAAGTTGTAACCTTTTTAATTTTAGCGCATCAACTAACTAAGTTAACGAATAATTAATTGAAAATCACTATTTAATTTTAAGGCTGTTTTTTTAGTGTCATTAATGTTCACGATAATAGTAGCAGCCGTTACGGTACCTTGGGATGATGGCTGGTAAGCGATAACAGACCCAAGTGCACCTTTACCCATGAAAGAGTTATTGACCTCTAATAAATTAGTTATCGTAAAAGAAGTACTACAAAGCACGCTCATTATGATTATATAACGCTAAGCGGCAGTGTGGTGATGTTAAATAACGGTATTGCGTTTTCTGTAACCTGTTACTATTCGTCTTATTTATTATGGGTGGACTTTAACTGATAATAGGTAATAGGTAATAGATAAAAAGTGTTAACAGGCTTAAAGCAAAATTGCTTACGGGCACTTGATTACAGCAATTGAGTTGAAATATAAGATACTCTACCTTGTCTCTATTGCGTAATATAAAGCATTGTTATTGAGTCATCATAAGTCCCTGCAACTTACTTTTGCATTTCATGGCTTGCATAAATTTTTTCTATTGAGCCATTTTGTTTTAATTCTTTGATCACTTTATTTACCGCATCTTTTAGTGACTTGTCTTTAAAAGCCATATTCGAGTAGGTAAAGGGCCATAAATAATGTATGGTAAAATTGTTACGGGCTATGCTCGCTTCATCACTATAATATTTATTATTTAAATCATACCAAAATACGTTGATATCACCGACTCTAATCACCTTTTCTCCAGAAAGCATCAGTTGAGTGGTCTCTTTAGGGTGGGCATGCTCTGAATATTTTGTATTTTCTTTTGCTATATTCTTAAATTGTTCACCAAGCAGCTCTGTAGCTCCTTGGTATGCGGCAATAGACTTTCCTTGCAAGTCACTTATATTATTAATAATTAACTGAGCTGACTTTTTCGAAACTGCTACATCTCTAAAGCGAAACACTGGCTCTGATAAGTAGGCTTTTACTTTTGAACTGGGAAAAATATTAGAAGCAACATCAATTGACTTACCATAGTTAATTTCATGTAAGATCCGGTTATTACTCATGGGGATGTATTGCACTTTATATTGTGGCAGCTTTTTGAATATTTCATCAATGATTTCAACAAATAAGCCTTGTGTGCCTTTTTCAATAAAATAAGGAGGAAAGTTACCAACACCCACTTTTATGACTTGCTGCGCCGTTGACACCGTTGAGAATAAAAGTAGATAGGTAAAAAGTAGGCCGCTTAATATTTTTGACATGAATATAACACCACAACTAATTGTTCATTGATTAAGAGTGTAGTTAAATAATAGTAAATAAGGTAATTTAAATCTGTTGATATTATTAATCTTTTATTAATAAATAACAGCAAGTTTTAGGCTTTTAGTTGGCGGTGAATCATAATCGCGTGCATCATACTAAGCCGCGTTTATTCTCTTAATCGCGGGATCTGCTACCGACATCATTCAGTGATTTCTTATCAACTAAAATAAACTCGCTATTTAGTCTGCCATTGCCCTATAAAGCTTAGCTATAACAGCGTAGGATAACACTACTTTAGATAAAAACTTAGGTTTGCACTTCAGGTGCACTAACATAAATAATTATGCAACTAACAGCAAAAGCATCACTTACTAACGCTTTACTTATTTCTATTTGCACACCGCACTTTAAAGGTGATGAAGCAACAGAATCACTTGCAGAGCTTGCGCGCTTAGTGACAACACTTGGCTTCAAAGTGGTTGGCACTCAATCTCAAAAGCAGAGTTCGACTAAGAAAGTTAATGTACTGGGCTTGGGGAAATTAGCTGAAATAGCTCACCTTACGGGTAACCAGGGTGTCGTTGAAGGCTTAGATGACGCTGATGATTTACTCGATGAAACTGACATTTCTGCTGTGCCTTCAGATATCCCATCAGAAAACCTGCCTTTTGGTTGTGCAGATGTCGTGGTCTTCGATTGTGACTTAAGTCCATCTCAACTGCGTAACGTCGAAAATCAGTTAGGCGTAGAGGTGTTTGATCGCACCGGTATTATTATTGAAATATTTAGTCGTCATGCGCGTACTAAAACAGCAAAACTACAAGTTGAAATTGCTCGTCTTAATTATGTAGCACCACGACTTCGTGAAACATCATGTGGTGATAAAGAACGTCAGATGGGTAAAGGTGCAGGTGAAACAACACTTGAACTTAACCGCCGAGCAGTACGCGACCAATTAGCCGACCTTAAACGCGAATTGGTCAGTGTTCAACATGAAATGAAAGGCCGACGTACTCAACGTTCTGAGCTTTTTTGTGTGGCATTGGTGGGATATACTAATGCGGGTAAATCATCAATGATGCGAGCGATTACCGGTAGTGATGTTGTTGGCGAAAACAAACTTTTTGCAACACTTGATACCACAGTTCGTGCACTATACCCAGCCACACAACCACGGATATTAGTGTCAGACACGGTTGGATTTATTAAAAAGTTGCCGCACGATTTGGTTGCCTCATTCCATTCAACCTTAGCCGAAGCTCATGATGCTTCGTTACTCTTATATGTGGTTGATGCTTCGGATGCTTCCTTTCGTTCACAACTCGATGTCGTGCACGAAGTGCTGGCAGAAGTCGGTGTTGAAGACAGTAAGAAATTACTGGTACTCAACAAATCTGATCAACTTAGTATTGAGCAACAACAAGCACTGATGGAAGAGTTTCCTGATGCTATGATCACCTCTACTCGAAATCCTCTTGATATCACTAAGCTGCATAAATATATTGTTAACGCAGCGCAGGACGATATGATTGAAGATGAGATTATTATTCCTTATACCGCTAAAGGTATCATAGGTGAAATTCGATCGAGCATGAGTGTTACCAAGGAAGACTATGAGTATAGTCACATTAAACTTACAGTACGCTCAAACGCGATTGATTTAGAGAGATTAAAAAAGCGTATGCAGAACTTATAAAGTGATGGCTGTGCTGTTCATTAATTTGAGCAATGTCTGTGGTGACCCCGGTGATTTATTGCTGAGTCATTAATGTTCTGGGATTATACACGGATAAATATTTAAAAATCTAAGGTTTCTCTAGTGAATCAGTATGGTGTTCGAAGGTTAATTCATTTAAGTTATTTCAATTAATTAACTATTGGCTCTATACTGATTTTATTTTCAAGCCACTTTATCTGTGTGGCTTCATGGTCACGCTTAAAAGCATAGTTTTTAGTGGCGACTTCAATATTTACACCTGAAAGTATTGATTGATATGCTGTTAGCTCAAAAATCGCTAAATGCTCATTGATATTATTCGCTTTTTCTAGCCATTCTTTATTGAGTTTACCTAACAAGTATAAGTGCTGCTTTAATGCATGGGTAATACGATTTATCTGTTTAGTATTCTCGTTATCTAGGTCGTTAGCCTTTTGTAATAATTTATATATTCTAGGTAAGCGCCTAATTATTTTATAGTTTGCTTCATCTGCACTTATTTTTAATTCTTCGACAATTTTGGGCCAATAATTGAAATTTAAATAGGTCATTGCGCCACAAGCTGAACCAAGAGTGCCTATATGAACGGAACCTCCTGTGAGTACACGGCTACCAAACAACTTTCCATCCGCTTTATCATTAGTGATATTACCCACCCATAAATCACCTTCAACTGTAATGTGGCTATGAGAAATATATTGTGTAATGTTAATATCTTTTTTACAAAAAAAATCGACATATTGTGCAAACTGCGCGCTAATATCTCCATCTGCTTTGATCATTGTACTGTTCTTTAACTCATTTTTGTCTGATATTTGTCGACCAATAATGCCCAGTGCAATCGATATATTGCCGCCTGCAGAAATTGAAGCGGTTTCAACTAACCCACCAATGACGATGTCTTCAGTTGCGGATAATTGCATACCTTCACAAACATTGCCTTGCACATAAATAGAGCCATCAAAACGAATGTTTCCGGTGCCAACATCTATATTTTCAATTTCCAGTAACTTATGCACAGCGACACTATTATCTAAATACTTGGGCATACCATCAATAGCAGCAACAAGAATGTTGTTGTTTTCATCTAAAAAAGACGAACCTTCAGACTCCTCTAAAAAACATGTTTCACCTGATACTGCATCTATAGCCGCTCCGGTTACATCAAAGCCTTTAACACCATCGGTTGGTGGTATTAGCTTAGCTAATTTTTTACCTGCTTTTACATGAATTAAATTACCTAATTCACGCATATCTACATTGCCATTTTCGAGCTTCTTAGGACACATAATTTGCTCTGCGGGGTTATCGACTAAATATTTTACGTAACCATCCTTTCCATTTCTGCTCATTTTACCTTTTGCTATTTCGGTAGATATACTTTTACCTCCTTGAAGTAACTGCCCCTCTTTTACAATATTGATGATGTTTTCTTTAATGATACCCTTGGTTATATTGTTTTCTTTTAATACATTAATAACATCAGTATTTTCAATGGCTTTACCACCATAAGCTGCGGTAAATTCTAATGTAGCTGACATATTTTCAGGCCCCAATGTGACCTTTAAATTCGCATCAACAGCATTTGCTATGATTGAACTTATACCTGTCGTCGTTTTTGATTCATCACTCTCATCACTTTTAGCCACTTCTGCTAGTAGTAACTCCATCGCCCCGTCAATCAGTAAAAAAGTAGAATATGTAGATAATTTGAATGTTGTTTGTAGTTTTTTTAAGTTAGCTTTTGGCTGTCCTTTAACAGGCGTGATGGTCATTAATAAATCTTTATCTTCGTTTTGAAGTGTTAATTTTATATCACACATATATTCTTCATTGATTTGTCTGCATTAATATCAACTTTATCATTTAAATTGAGGTTAATTGCTAATAAATAAGGTGTTTACGGCTACTGCTGTAATATTGTTTATTATTTGAATACTAATAAATTCAGCCTGTTCACTGAATTGACAAGATTAAAGTTTATCGACTCGTTTTAATCTTTCAATGCGTGTTTTTTAGTCTGCTGTCACTGTACACCTAACTAACCATACGTTGATAGGTTTTATTATGTTTTATAAGTATTTACATAGATTTTCTAGGAAGAGCAACTACTATTAAAGGACGAAATCTCATAGGTTTGATTAATGGAAATAGTATTAAACACTTTCATCGCAAGGCAAGCGATTTTAGATATAAATCTTAAAACTATCGGTTATGAATTACTCTTTAGAGACAGTTTAGAGAATGTATTTAATGGGGATTCTCCAGAAAAAGCAACCTCAAAAGTTATACTTCAAAACCATATATTGGGTGATTTAGCCGATGTTTGCCTTGGAAAATTGGCCTTTATTAATTTTGATGAGTTTACCTTATTACAAAAATCGCCTTTGCTCTTTAACCCAAAAAATATCGTGGTTGAAATTATTGAAACAGTTAACATCTCTGATGAACTCGTTTTCAATGTTGCTCAACTTCATAAAAAGGGTTATGTCATTGCGTTGGATAATTATAATTTCGAAAGTAAATGGGAAGTGTTTTTTCCATATATCTCTATTATTAAAGTTGACATTGAACAGGTTACTTTCACTCAAATAGAAGGGCTGAAAAAACGCCTATTATCAACTAATAGTCATATAAAAATAATTGCTGAACGCATTGAAACGAATCAGCAGTACCAACAATTTAAAGCGCTAGCTATAGACTATTATCAAGGCTACTTTTTTCACAAACCCGAGATAAAGTCCGGCACGTCTATATCTCCTCTAAAAATTAATTTAATTCAACTTTTTTTAGAAGCTTACAAACCACACTTAGACTTCAACCAACTGACTGAAATTATTAGCCGTGATGTAACGTTAGTGAGCGGTATATTAAAGTTGGTAAACAGTGCCGCAGAGTGTTGCAATATTGAAATCACTTCTATTAAGCAAGCTATTACCTACTTAGGAACAGATAAAATAAAGCCGTATGTTGCAATTATATCAATGTCAGCATTATCATCTGAAAGTTCACCAGAACTTTTTATCGAGTCTTTAGTACGCGCTAAAATGATGGAACTCATAACGAAAGAAAAATCATTCAGTCACCTTAATGAAAAAGCTTTTCTAACCGGAATATTGAGTAATTTAGATGCCATATTAAATTTACCCATGGCAGATATTGTAAAGAGTTTTCTTTTTTCATCTGATATCAAACTGGCGTTATCTGAGCAACAAGGTGAATTGTCAGAACTATTAACATTGGCTAAGCATTATGAAGTATCAACGAGTAAGCGTGTTACTCGTTGTATTGACAGTAATAAAATTTCTGAAACTAGATTGTTAAATTGTTATTACGACGCATTAAAGTGGGGGATGAACATCTTTTAAGGTGGTAGCCCTTTGACATTTTATATCACTAGCAACTTTATCCTTAAATATTATGAGTTCAAGGTTACAGTGACTAAACTTACGAATAACACTAACAACTAATTTTGGGAATGTCTTGCCAGTTACTCGTGTACTGTGGACTTAAAAAGTGCCGTTTCATTTGCCAGGAGTCTGATTTTCCCTCTGCGCCCAAGGTCAATGTCCCCTTACCGTAACGACTATTAATACTATCAAGACAATTCATTAGTATTGGGTTTGAATGATCAGATAAAAATAAATCAGCTTGTTGATGTTGTCTGCTTTCCAAGGCGATTGCACCGACACCACAACGATAAAAATGCACACCGGGTATAAATATTTCAGCGAGTATTAAACTGACCGCTGTAGCAATATCACAACTATTATCTGTTGCTAAAGGAAAAGTATAAACCATTGTTTGTTTATAATAATTTTCATCATGGGGGGAGCTTGAAGCGAACACGAGCAGTTTTTTGATAAGTGAAGATTGACACCTTACTTTTTTAGCGACTATCGTACTATGGGTAGTTAAGGCTGCTTGTAATGTATGTATATCTACAATACGTTGACCAAAACTACGTGTAGAGAATATTTCCCGTTTAGGTGCTTTTACATCATCCCAGCTTAAACAGCTAATCCCCTTTAATTCGTTAACCGTACGTTCAGTGATAACACTAAATTGCTTGCGCATAATTTTAGGGCACTGCATTGATAATTGATGAGCTGTGCTAATATTTTGCTGCTTTAGTCGCTGAGATATTTTATTACCAATACCCCAAACCTCATTTACCGCCATTTTTTCTAATATTTCTTTCGCACTTTGCGCGTTATCAATAATGGCAACACCCTGGTAACCGTCAAGTTTTTTAGCTGCATGATTTGCTGCTTTAGCTAAGGTTGATGTTGTGCCAAAGCCAACTCCCACCGGTAACCGAGTTTCTTTCCAAATAGCACGTCTTATTTCATGGCCGTATTGGTGCCAATCTTTAATAACGCCACTATAGTTTTTAAAATGTAAAAATGACTCATCAATTGAGTAAATATATTGGTCATCACAATACCTAGCAATAACATTCATCATTCTTTCACTTAAGTCAGCATATAGCTCGTAGTTGGAAGAGCGTACCACTACACCATGCTTATGTAGTAAGTCCTTTATCTTAAAATAGGGGGTGAATTTTGGAATACCCAGCCGTCGAGCAATAGGACAAACAGCACAAATGCAGCCGTCGTTATTCGTTAAAACAACAACGGGCTTGTTTCTTATGCTCGGGTCGAAGACTTTTTCTGCGCTGGCATAAAAAGATACTGCATCAACTAATGCATACATGCGGTTAATTCAGGAGCTTGATGATGGAGTCGAATAGAGCGAGTAACAATACCTTCTAATTGAAAGTCGTCTTCGGGCTTGATGCTAACTGGCGCAAAATCTTTAGACGCTGATAACAGCCGAGCTTGCTTTTTATCAATCAACTTACAGACAAAGCAGCCATTGTAATTTGCCACGATGACATCACCATTTCTGGCGGTGAGTGAGCGATCAACGATAAGTAAATCACCATCAAAAATGCCCACACCCTGCATGGACTCACCAGATGCTTGGCCAATAAATGTGGCATTAGGATGCCTAATAAGAAGTTTATCTAATGATAACCCCAGTTCTTTATACTCGGCTGCGGGTGATTCAAACCCTGAAATACCTGCTTCAATGTAAATAGGAATAACTTTCATTACTTAAATCTCACCTGTGTTTTTATACAGTATAGTTTCTAAGTTGATTATTGAACAGAATAATTTAACATTGCTTACGAGTAATGATTACTTTCATTTTGAAATATAGCCGTTAAAATCAGCGCTGCATAAATTTATAGGGTTAACTTAGATGCATGAAAATGCCAATTCGTTAGTGGTACTTGATTTTGAAACCACAGGACTATCACCCAATCAAGGTGATAGAGCGATAGAAATAGGTGCGGTTAGAATTGTAGACGGTAAGGTTACCGATAAATTTCAATCATTAATGAATCCTGGTTTTAGGATCAGTGGTTTTATTGAGCAATACACCGGAATATCTAATCAGATGCTTGCTAAGGTCGGCTCTTGTGGTGAAGTGATGGCACGATTTGCCGATTTTCTGGGGGACGATAATTTACTTGCCCATAATGCTTCCTTTGATCAAAAATTCTTGGACGCTGAGTTTAATAACATTAATCGAAAATACTTTGGGCAATTTATTTGTTCATTACTTGTCTCTCGCAGAATCAATATAGACGCACCTAATCATAAATTAGGTACGCTTATTCGTTATAAAAATATTCCATCAGATGGGGCTTTTCATCGGGCGTTATTTGATGCTGAGATGACGGCAAAATTGTGGTTGTTGATGCTTGATGATATTGAAGAAAAAATTAACCACGAGTTTGTACCTTTTGCATTAATACAGAAGTTATCAAAGACAGCAAAAAGTGACGTAAGTAAGCTGTTAACTAAATGGTAATTTATCTTGTTGGTTTTTAATTTTTTATCTCAGGTATACTCACAGTTCAACGTTTATTAGAGTTAACATTATCGACTATCCAGATAAAAAAGCCCCAGAAGAAATAGATCCCATACTGCCTTCTATAGCTGTATCAAATTTACAGCTTAAAATAGCTACTTTTAATTTGTTTAATTATCTTGAGCCGCCCAATGCTTTCTATGAATTTGAACGAATTTATAGTGCTGAGCAGTGGCGTAAAAAGCAACATTGGATTGCTGAATATTTACGTGAATATCAACCTGACATTATTGGCTTCCAAGAAGTCTTTAGTCCTGAGTCTCTAGAGCAATTAGTTGCAGAGCAGGGCTATTGTTATTTTGCCGTGGTTGATGAACCACAAGTGATAGATGATTTTATTTATAAACGTCCTGTTGTTGCCATAGCATCTCGTTACCCTATTGTTGAAGTTGCTGCGGTAAAAGCAAACACTGAGCTTGCACTATCATTAGGTTTAACTGATAAATTCTCTTTTAGCCGAAAAGTGTTAAGGGCAACGGTTGATGTGCCTCATATGGGTAACTGTGATTGTTATGTTGTGCACTTTAAATCTAAGCGCTCTATGATTGAAGTCGATGATAAAAATATAAGTCGCACGCCAGAGCAAACTATTATTGAAAGCCTAAAAGCACAAGTGGCAGGTGGTTGGGGCTCAACGATACAACGTGGCAGTGAAGCGACGTTATTAATGATTGAAATCATAGCGCGGCGTGAGGCTACCGGCCAGCCAATGGTATTAATGGGGGACTTCAATAATACCTTAACTGATGGTGTGCTAAGTCATCTACTGACTAACACCCTAAGGTTTGTCTCGGCCATTGACCGTGATGCCTATCTTGCTAAATATTGCTTGCAAGATGCTTGGGATTTATTTCAAGTTGCAGTGAAAAATGAAACTCATCAAGAGGAAAAAATACAGCGCACTCCGACACATTATTTTGGTGCGAGCAGCTCAGTACTTGATTATATATTATTATCATGTGATTTTGACGCTAGTTATCACGATAGTCTTTATCAGGTCAGTGCGTACGACACCTATGATCGACATTTAATTAATCCTATCTTTGAACGAGATGGCGAAAGTACCGATCACGGTATTGCCTTGGTTACACTAACGTTAAGATCATAAATTAGCCAAAGACCCAATAAAAAAGGCTCCCAAAGGAGCCTTTTTTATTGGTAATTCTGAGTTTATGTTTTTTTACGTTGCGCTTTAATTGCCAAACCGAAAAGTGCTAGAGCGAATAACCACAGTGTTGCAGGTTCGGGAACTTGAGTGACGGCAATGCTATCTGCAGAAGCTCTGGACTCGCCATTGGTACAATCTTTTTTACCAATAACAGTATCAGCACCAAATTCAATAAAATTACTTGCTGAATAAGCGCCGCCACAATCATCGCCTATGCCCGCTATCATTGAATCAGCACCTGTTTGAACAAAACCTCTAGCAAAAATATAACCTCTAGCCTCAGCGCCGGCGCCGAGTTGTGTGTAACCTGCTGAGCCGGTTTTATCGCCAAGAACATTCCAGATAATAGTGCTGTTATCGGTAACATCTTTCAATAACACTGTTGAGTTTGCAGAGAAGGTCAGATAGTTGGCGATATTAAAAATCCAAGAGCCATCGATACCTTTACCATCAAGCGTTAAGGTTTTACCTATCGCGATGGTTAAATAATTTATTGTGCTGTAGATACCCGCTTCAAGTGTTTCGTCGTTGGTGCCAAAAGTGGTTGATACAAGTTCTGTTCCTGTCCCCATGTCTTTTATATCTTGTTGCACAGACATAATGAGCGCTTCCTGACTATCAACGATGGTGGGCAGTGCAACCATTTTCAAAGAATTAGCAGTAAGCGTACCAACGATTTCAACACTTGCACCAATGGTGGTGGTGGTTCCAGCATCAACATCGCCCCCGAAAAGTGAGCCTGCACCAACGGTTACTGTGCTGCCAGCCAAAACATTGCCGCCAACCTCAACGGTTGCCGATATGGTTACTGTTGTGCCAGCGCTTAGCTCGCCATCAACTTTTGCACTCGCACCAATAGTTGCTGTGGTACCTGCAATAATAGAGCCGTCGACAACAGCAGAAGCGCCTAGGGTAACGGTTGTTGTACTTTGAATATAGCCATCGACACCGGCAGCTGCGCCAAGTGTTACTGCGGTTCCAGCCTCAACGTTACCACCGACAATTGCATCAGCTGCTAGTGTTATCGCAGTAGCACTTTGGATATTGCCACCAATAGTTGTTCGTGCGCCCATGGTTATATAACCACTGGCATAAAGCGACTGGTTATTTAGTTCTGAGCCTAGCAAAGGTTGAAAACTCGCTTGTGCGTCAGACACAGCAAATAACACCACAATACAGAGGATTGAATTGATAAGTTTCAAATTAGACACCATTTCATATAGCTGAGCGTTCAGCATATAAAAAAACTTAATTTTTATAGAACAAAAAAACTTATTCCAAGAATTGTACAACTGTATAATAGCAGATAAGACGGTGTGTTGTTTGTTATTCGAACATTTATATCGTAAGTTATTGTAATTATTTTCTTTTGTTTTTTATTACAAAGCAGGTGATATGTTCATAAGTTAACATAATACGTCAAGAGGTTAACATGATGCACAAAAAGGTTAGCGAGATGTGATGCAGGCAGATCACAATTATAATTGTCTTGTTAAATAATGTAGTAAAACGAGCTATAGCCAAAATGCATAGTTAGCACAAATATAAAGGCCACTTAAGGGCTATTTTTAAATATTCAAAGGTTATCTGTGCTTTCTATTCACTATCATAGCTATGTCTAAACCTAAACCTAATAACCAAATAGTGGCAGGCTCAGGTACGTCAACTGCTCCGCAACCTTGATGTCCAATGATACTGATTGTTGCAGCAAATGTGACGGTACTGCTTACTGAAAAAACACCACCAAAACGGTCATTTATCTGTGCTTTCTATTCACTATCATAGCTATGTCTAAACCTAAACCTAATAACCAAATAGTGGCAGGCTCAGGTATGTCAACTGCTCCGCAACCTTGGTGTCCAATGATACTGATTGTTGCAGCAAATGTGACGGTACTGGTTGCTGAAAAAACACCACCAAAACTCTCATTTATCTGTGCTTTCTATTCACTATCATAAATATACCTAAACCTAATAACCAAATAGTGGCAGGCTCAGGTACGTCAACTGCTCCGCAACCTTGATGTCCAATGATACTATCTGCGGCAAATGTGACGGTACTGGTTGCTGAAAAAACACCACCACAACTGTCACCTATACCTGTTACTAAAGAAATAGCCCCGCCATCAATGGCTCCCTTAGAAAGAATATGACCTCTAACTTCTGCACCTGCCCCAAGTGATGTTAAGCCTGCTGTGCTTTCTCCCAGTACATTCCAAAGAATACTGCTGTTATCGGTGACGTTTAACAATACGACCTTGGAGTCAATGCCAAAGCTTAGATTATTGGCAATATTGAAAACCCAAGAGCCATCCATACCATTACCATCTAAGGTCAGTGTTTTTCCTGCGGCAATAGTGAGATAATTAACAGAATTATAAACGCCAGCGACGAGTGACTCATCGTTGTCGCCAAAATCATCCCAATCTAGTTCTTGATCGGTTACCAATGCTTTTAGCTCGGCTTGCACCGTGGTAATTTGATTTTCTTTACTGGTAACAACAGGAGCAGGAGGTGGGGCTTTTGATGAGTCGCTGGTAGCTGGTCCACCATCAATAATAACATTAGCAGCAATGGTTGCCGTAGTTCCGGCATCAACATTTTGATGAATATGTGACCCCGCAGCTATGGTCACTGTGGTTCCTGCTACAACATTCCCCATAACCTCTGCATTTTGCTCTAATGTTACTGTGCTTCCTGCTTCAATATTTCCCTCAACATACACACCGGCGCCGAAGGTTGCTGTGGTACCCGTTTGAACCTTACCGATAACGTTTACATTGGCGCCTAGCGTTGCGGTAGTGCTCGCTTCTATATAGCCATTGACAATAACATTATCGCTTAGGGTTGCTGTAGAGCCAGCCTCAATATTGCCACCAACTTGGCCATTGGCCGCTAATGTTATTGTGGTGAGGGCCTGCATATTACCATGAGTAATCACACCATCAGCCATTGTTATCGTACCGTTAGCATAGACTGATAGATCATTGAGGTCTGAATCTAACAGAGGGTGAAAACTTGCGTTTGCACTAGAAACTAAGATTATCGTTAAGATAAATAAGAGGTGTGTGAGGCGCTGCATAGTAGACTCCATGTCATATATCTCAAAATTACAGACGAAAAAACTTAATCCATAAGTTGTATACTTTACACAATATATAATAGGAGGGAGCAGGGTATTTGTACAATAAACGCACGCTTAATTGTAAATATAGTTACCTTTAGTTGTTAAGTTACTGTAAATTTTGTTTATTTTTTTTCTAATTTATCAAATAATTGTTGAGCCAATTGATGTTCTTCAAAATCATCGGGTAAAGCTATTAATTTAATTAATACTTTTTTTGCCTCATGGATACGTTGCAACTTTGCTAGGGCATAAGCAATATGGTATTGAATATCTGGGCTAGTGGAAGATAAGCTGAATGCCTGCCTTAAGTAAGATAGACCCAAATCTAACTCTTCAGATAAAACCAATGCCCAGCCAATAGTATCTATAATGGAAGGCATTCTAGGGTCAAGGTTCAAAGCTTGTTTAGCGGTTTCTATTGCCATAGTAAAGTTCTTATCTCTAATATAAATAGTCGCTAAATTATTCAGTGCTAACGCTCTTTTTGTTGGTGGTATATTATTTTTAAGCAGTATTTGATATTGTTTTTTTGCTTTTTCAAAGTGTTTATTTTCTAGCAAATGATCCGCCAACAAATGACGATGCAATAACAATTGAGGATATTCAGTGATAAGGTTATTTAATTCGGCAATAAATTTTTCTGACAAAGAGGCTGTTTTACTGATTTGATATAACTTACTTAAAGCCGTTAAATTAGTATGATCTTGACTAACCGCCTTTAAGTATGAATTAAAAGCTTGAGGCTTATTATTGCCAGCATTATAAATATCGCCTTGTAAAATAGTAAGCTCGACATTGTCTTTAGGTATTCTTTGTTGAGTTTGTGCAAGTAACTCAATGGCTTCGTTAATTTTATTTAATTGAATTTTAATCTTAATAAGTTCAATAACAATGGGTAATGAATTAGGCGCAAATTTAAAGGCTTTTTCCCGACTATACTCTGCGCCAGCAAAGTCTTCTACTTTTAGTTGTAGTCGACTTAGTTTCATTAATAGTGGCACATTTTCATCAACCAATCCCGCCAATATATCTAATTTACGTTGAGACTTTTTCGGTTGATCTAATGATAATAATACTTCAGCTTTTTTAAATAAAGCCTGAATGTTTAGTCTGTTATCCCGCAACATTTGGTCAATAACTAACAGTGCATCTTGCCATTGTTGTTCAGCAATATAAATATTCGTTAACTCAGTCAGTGCAACTGTCTTTACTGATGGTATTTTAGCTTGCTGCTCAAGCCCAGCAATAGCCGCCTCTTTATTACCAAGACGATATTCAACTTTGGCAAGTAATAATGCACTTTGATTATTATTTTTATTTTTATTTAGCACATCGCTCAATATCTTTCTTGCTAAGTCTAGTTTGCCAAGATTAAGTTGTAATAATGCATAACTGGTACTGATTTCACTATTTTGTGGCTGCTTTAAATACAATCTTTCTATAATTTTTTGGGCTTGGCTAAATTGTTGTAATTCAATCAATATTTGTGCAGTTATCAAATGATAGCTGACATTCTCTGGATAAGTATCGATTAATGGTGTTATATAATTTAAGCTTTTTTGGAAAGCTCCTACCCTTAATGACAACAGTGACAACGCGTATTGATAACTTTCACCCCCTTTGATATTTGCATCTTCTAATAAAGCAAGCGCTTGCTCAATACGGCCAGAGCCTTCTAGTACATTGGCTGAGAGAATCAACACCGCTTCATCTGTAGGGTAATCAACGCGCAGTTTTGATAAAACAAAATCAGCTTTATAATTTTGGTCAAATTTAAGATATAAACCAGCTAATATCAAGGCGTACTGTTTATTGAAGATCAGATCTTTCTCATTCTTTTCGAGTAATAATAAGGCATGTTTTGGTTCTTGCTGTTGCTGGTAAACATCAGCAAGCAGCATAATCTCACTCATTTCAGTTTGAGTAGAGCTTTGACTTAGATATCTTTTGAATTTACTTTCAGCTTGTATCCAATTTTCTTGAGCATAACTGCTCATGGCATCAAGCAATAATAATTGCGGCTGAGAAAGGAGATATGACTCATCAAGCTTAGATAATTGATTACTGAGTTCAACAAGCACTTTTTTTGATAATTCTACTTGGTTAAGCTCTTTTAAAATGAGAGCTTTCATAAATGTTGTTTGAGGGTCATTTTCTGCGGTCTCAAGTACTTTATCTGCAACCTGATTAGCCATGTTAAAGTTTTGAATATCGACATAACAGCCGATTAAAATTCGCAACGTTTCAATATTCTTCGGATTCAGTTCATTCGCTTTAGTTAGGTAGTTAATAGCATCATTAAATTGACCATCACTACGAGCAAGATGACCTTTTAATTGCCAGAGTATTTCGTTATTAGGCGCAATTTTGTTCGCTTTAGTAAGCAGTACCTTAGCGTTGATATTATTTTTTTGATAAATATAAACTGTTGCTAACCCTAATAATGCGTCAATATTATTGGCATACAGAGTAAGGATACTTTGGTAGGTTATTTTGGCGTTTTTTAGGTCATCTAAGCTAATATAAGCTCGTGCTTTTATTTGGTTATACGCTAACTCTCCTTCTTTTTTAAGCGTCATCTTACTGGCAAATGTTAAGGCTTGATCAAACTTACCTTGATTTAAAATGCTCTCACCAAGTGGAAAAACAATCAAATTATTATCAACACCTTGAGCAAGTAGATCATTGAGTTCTTGCTCAGCAGCAGGGTAAGAATTTTTATCTATTAAAACCTTAGCGAGTAATAATTTGGCCGGTAAATTACGTTCACTTTGCTGCAAAGCATTTTTTAAATGAATATAAGCTGTTTCAATCTTTCCTTGGTTATAAGCTTGAAGTGCGGCTTCATAATGGTTTTTTTCGCTGTTTGCTGCCATTGCCGCATTTACCATTAACACAGCAGCTATTTGAATAAAGGAGATAATTAATTTCCGTATTTTTTTCATCATGACTTATGGCCTTTATTTTCTTCTAACAACATCTCAAACAACAATGTATTAAAAATAGAAATTTGAATTTTATGACTATTTAAGTCATCAGAAAAACATTAAGTGTTGGCTTTGAAAAATGAACCCGTATTAATTTGCTACGTGCTAATCTAACAATTAGCACGTCAACAGCTAAATTATAACCTTGCTGATTAAAGCTCTGTGGTGAAATAAACGATTACGGAGATTATGAACAATATCCTGTCGTTCATCTTTGTAAAAAGCTGGGCCTGATCACTAGGCCTAAAATTTGATAAACTATGTCTAAGTAATAAACTGCCATTCATTGAGGCTTGATTTCAAGGACCTCATGGTTACTAGAGCAGAAATGGATTGGTTGAATAGCATTTATGCTACTTATAAACCCCATTTATCCATAATATTTTTATAGGTGCCATCGGCTTTTATTTGTTGTAATGCAGCAGATAAAATAGTCACTGTTTTATCTGCTGTTTTAAGTCCAGTCGCGATGAAAAGATCGCCAGGAAAATCATGTAGTTCAATAAAAGGTTTAATGTCATCTTTGTTAAACCCAATACTCTTCATTTCTCTATCTACTGCAATAAAGTTTGTTAAAATAAAGTCTATTCGTTGTTCAAAGAGCATGCGCCACATATGTTTATAACTAACGGATAAATGTAAATTTTTTTGCTCTAGAAAGCCTGTGTTTTTTAAATATTGCTCCGAGTGATAGCCACGGATTGTACCCACGACAAACGACTTTGCCTCTTCAATATTACTAATATTGATATCTTCGCGGTTGCGAAGACCCACCAAAAAAGCTTTGCTCTTAAATATTTGACCAACCCACTGGAAAAGATCTTTGCGGTCAGAACTCTTCATTAAAGAGAGCATAAAAATATTTTTATTATTTATGGCTAAATCATAACTACGTGCAAAAGGTATAAACTCGATTTGAGCAGAAAACTGAGTTTTAATCATTAAAGCTTCAATAACTTCAACTAAAGCTCCAGCAGGTTTGTTATCTGCGCCCATAAAATGAAAGGGGGGTAAATCTTCTGTAACAAATCTCAGTTGCTGAGCATAACTTGCCCATGAGAATACAAACAATAATAGAGCAACAATCGCTTGCTTAACTATATTATTCATATCGGCTTTCTAGCCAATTTTGATTGAGGGAAAATTAAGATATTGATACTTACTCTATTGCACAGTGTTTACCTATTAGTATTGTATTAATAATAAAACGAGTGTTATTGCAAGGGAAGATTACGATTTTTTAGTAAATAAGGCAGCAGGTATCTGTCCAAACTTGGTGTTTTTGTATCATTAGGGGGCACTACCCTGTTGACCTGCTATTGAGCTTTGTATTGCTTAGCAGGGTGAATGTGTTGACACATTTACATTTATTATCAGGTAATTGTTGGCTAAATAAATAAGCGACTGTCTATTTTCTATAGCCGATATTATCGAAAGGCTAACTGGTTGCTAGATGTTTATATAGTTGTACATAATTGACTTCTAAACTTGAGGTTGTACGCCAAGTTTTGGTTAGGAGACTGTAGGACATGCCTATTTCTGTCACCAAGTGCATATGTGCTAGCGTCGCCATAGTGTTTAATTCAAGTGGTGTTACAAAGGCACGCCAGCTGTGTGTACCTATAGGTAAATAACGCATAATATATTCAGCGCCAAGAATGCCTACTAGGTAGGATTTAATCGTGCGATTTAGCGTTGCCATTACCACACAGCCACCCACTTTGCATAATTGGCTACACTGTTTTACCAAGTCTTTTTGGTTGGGAACATGCTCGATGACTTCCGCATTAATCACCACATCGTAGCGATTTCTATCGCTTATACTGGTATGTTGCGCATGTTCGTGGCGATACTCAATATCAAGTTGAGATTTCACCGCATGGCGTTTTGCTACTTCAATACTTATCTCACTCACGTCTATACCGACCACTGTGGCTCCGGCTTTTGCTAAAGGTTCGCAAACCAGACCTGCGCCGCAGCCAACATCTAAAATTTTTAATCCTTGCAGCGGTGCTATATGATTAGGGTCGCGACCATAGAAGGCGCAAATTTCTGCAATAAAATACGCTACGCGTACTCGATTGAATTCGAGTGCCGTTTTGTATTGACCGTTTGGATCCCACCAACTTTCAGCGAACTTATTAAATTTAGCGATTTCTGCTGGACTAAAATTACCAGCTGGCGTGTGTTTAATGGTATTATTTTTCACTGGACTAAGCTTACTTTTGTCTAACATGGTAGGTATATCCATTTTATTTTTGTTAATTAACACAAGGCACCTTTATGGACAATCAACTGAATGTATTAGGTACAGATTTAGAGTTATGTTGTAGTAATACGGGCTATACCCGAAAAGGGTTTTGTTTTGTGCCCGAAGTTGACTTTGGTAACCACAGTGTCTGCGCAATTATGACCGACGATTTTCTACAGTTCTCAAAATTACAAGGCAATGATCTGATCAGCCCTAATTCTCAATATAATTTTCCTGGCTTAAAAGCGGGTGATAAATGGTGTTTATGCGCTGTTCGTTGGTATCACGCTATTGCAGCCAATGTTGCTCCACCTATTGTGCTTGAGGCAACCAACCAAAAAGCACTAACAGTGGTCTCATTAGATGTTTTAAAGGCCCATGAATATCAGCGTTAAGGCGTTACTCTTGTTGATAAAATAACGAACAACACCGATACCACTGTTTAGGTCGAGTTAGCGACTTAATAATCAAGGTCGTATAGCAGAGATACCAATAACATCATTATAATTTTTTTATCTCTTGGCGAAGTGTGGTGTTGCTATCGGTGACGATTTTCTCCAGTACGATCACTCTTTCAACCAGTATAGCTAATTTCTCTTGTGTTGCTCTGGCGGTATGACTATTAGTTTCTTTTTGTAACGCTAATAATTGTTGATTGGCTGCTGATTTGTAACGAAAGTAATGGCGAACCAAGATAATTATTAATACCGGTGATGTCAGTATTATCATGACTAAAAATAATTCAAACATAGCTAATTCCCTTTAAATACTTTGAGTGGTTAATGTCGCTTTTGTACTTGTGGCCGATTGATTTTTCCACAAGTTTAAAAAGGTTATTTCACGCTTTTTACCACGGCAAACAAGCAGATGAATGTAAAGCAAAGTTAAAAAAATTGAGCTTGCTTTAAATATATTGCCCGCTAAGTCTCCCGCTGCACCACCTGACATGCCAAATATTCCGTAAGCTGCATTCATGAAAATATGCATCCATAAAGGGAACCAAATTCGATAACCAGATTCACAAAATAACCATGCAAACCAAGTACCGGCTACCGAAGTTATTGCGAAAGCTGCAAAGGCTGACATTAGGTCATGCCCTTGATATATATGCCCAAAACCAAAGATAACAGAACTAAATAAGGCAGCAGGTATAAATCCTAAGTGGCAATATTGAAATAAAACGCCAAACAATACCGCTCTAAAAAGAATTTCTTCGAACACCCCCGCGTATACCGAGCCAACCATTATCCCTGATAGGGCAAGGTTCAACTCGCTACTTAAATAGGCGTAACCGATTGTCATCGGCAAGCAACAGGCAACCGCCGCTAAAAAATAATGTTGAAATCCTGCTATTTTTAGACCTAAAATCTCAGTTAAATCAACGTCCTTAAATAGTAAGCTTGCCACTAACACTAAGGGACTATATATAAAGAGGTAGCTCGCGGGTGTTAATAAAAGGTGGGATTGATTATCTAGTGCCAGTAAAGCTTCACTCCAAGTATCTCCCCAAAAGTATTTCATTATATAGCGACAGAATATAAAGGTAGTGATCATTATTAGTGTTTTAATTTTGTTATTCATATTTACCTGCTTAACTAAAGTTTAAATTTCAAATTAAGCATGACTAACACTCAATTGAATATCCATAAATTAGGGGTAAGCTAATAAAAAAGGTATTACTAACAATATATTGGGATGATTAACAAGCTTTTGGGACTAATGACAAGGCTTGTTTTATTGTCTCTACATAAGAACGAGATACGGGGATAGTAACATCAAGGGGTTTCATCATTAATTTCAAACCGCCAGCATTGCCGGTGCTAAGTTCTACTAAGGCTAGGTTTACAGCATAAGATCGATGGCAGCGCATCACCGTTGAGTCAACAGGAAGTTGTTTTAAGATACTGATCAGTGAACTGCGTAATAATTGATAGCTAACGTTGTTATCTTTAATAATGACTAACTCACAGTAATTGTCAGCGGATTTTATAAATAACAGCTGTGATAAAGCTACTTGTAATTTGTCGCCTTTATTATCACCGGTTAAGGTTAATGGCTGAGTTGATATTCGCTCGCTATTAACAACATTTTCATTTTGTTGATTCGTTGCATTGTCAGTTTCGATAACTTGTCTTGGTAAAGCCGTTTTCTGCGCATGGCGATTGACAAGATACATAAAAATGATTGGAAACAGTCCAATAGCAAAAGTATATAAAATAAACAGTAATTGGTTTTGCCAATGCCAGGAGCCAAGAATAGCCACGACAAAGTAGCTGTGATTAAAGGCCGAAACTATAGCAATGTATAAACAAGGTATGATGATCAAACGTAATATGTTGTTAATCTTCAGGCGAGTTGAAGCTATTTCTAATGCTCCAGAGAGTAATAGCGCGCAAAAGGTTACCAAGCCATACCCGGAAAGTCGTAAGAATTTGAAGGGAATAGTATGGTTGTTGGTGCCAAAAGGCTGGAATACAAATAAAACGAATAAGGTAACTGTGGAGAAAAGTACCGCACGCTGTAAAACTACTTTTCTGGATGCAAAATCATCCTTCAACCACAGGCTCATTATTTAAAATCTTTTGAATATACAATGGATAAGAAAAGTAACATATATTAACCGTTAGTTGCTGATATTTTTAAAATTAATAGCACTAAAATTATCAATGAAGCCTTTGTAGTTAATTAACTCTTATAACGGGATATTGCCACTCACTGATTATTTTATCAATCTTTCCCGTTATCTTCAGTTGATTAATTGCATAGCGTAACTGTTCAATTATATAGGGTGATGTTTTTATATTACAGGCAAAATAATAGTCTAAGGGCTTTGTATTTAGTTGGTAAACATTTTCAAATAAATTAGGGTTTAAATTATTAAATTGAGCGCGATACCTAATGGTATATCCATCGGCTAAAATCAAATCGATACTTTTACGCTTAACTAACAGCATTAATAATGAATGAGTATTATTAACGACAGTTAAATTGAGACCTTCTGTAAAGCCTTCTTTCACTAAAAGTTGGTGGGTAACATCATCACGGATCACGGCAATCATATGTTTCTTTGCATCTTCTAATGAAGTAATACTTAGCTTTCGTGCAGTTAAACCGATAAAAGAAATATTACGCTCGGCGATGGTATTTACCCAAATAAATTGCTCTTCACGTGCTGGGGTTCGGGCAATAGAATAAATACAGGTGTTTTCTTTATTCAAAGCCATATTAAGTGATCTCGCCCACGGATAGACATTGATATTGAATGTGTACGGTGTACTCGACAGCGCCGAAGAGACTATTTCTGTGGCGAATCCCATTACTTTATTGGGTGTATCTATTTGAAAAGGGGGCAGGTGCTCGGTTACGATTTCAATATGAGGCTGAAAAGTAATCTCTTGTGAGCTTGTTGATAGCGTAAAAAAGCAAAGAAACAAGGTTAAGTATTTGATTTTATTGTAGGTGGTCACTATAGGGTTAATCTTCCTTGATTTATAGATAAAAAAGATTAACACTAAAATTGCTGAAAAACCACTCAACAAAGTCGCAGCGAGAAATTACTGAGTGTTTTACATGATGGTATTTCTCTATACATTACTGCAAGTTTTGGTGTGGCTGATTTTAATGCTCAAATGAATGAATTATAAGATCTGATAAAACTTGCTGATGTGGCTTTATATAAAGCTAAAAACAGTGGGCGAACTATCGTTTGTCAGATGCAAGAAACACCTAAAGAAAATGACAACGAAGCAGTAAATATTATCCATACAGTAAACTAGAATCACCATAACCCCGCTATTTTATTATCTTAGTTAGTCTAAAAACATTATTTATATTAAAACCGACTTTTTAAAGATTTAACGTTAACTTTTTGTTAATATTGTTGTTTAGCGTTATATTACTTTTTTTGTAAAGCGTGATAAAATTTCAACATAACAAATCAATGAATAAAGAAAAGTTACACTTTATTTTTCGTTCATCCCCTTTTTGCTCATTATATATCGCCACTTAAAACGGTTAAACCAGATAGTCGTTTTCGTTAAGGTATTTTAATGACCAAAAAATATATTTATAAAGGAATATATGTGAAAAAGTTAATAACGATTGTTTTATTTATTTTATCTGTTCAAGGATGTGGAGGAGGTTCTAGTAGTGACAGCACTAAAGCTAATGGAACGAACACCGATGTGGCCGTTGTTCCTCTTGATTATAAAAGTATTAAATATAAAAATGAAATATCAAACAAATATAACGCTGTTTTTAGAGGGGGGATCACTTTAAAAATTCCTCTTAGTTGGTATCAAGAACAAAGCCTTGATCCAGAGCCTCTTGTACTTAGTACTTTTTATTCCGAAGGTACTTCTCCTAAAGTTATTACTATCGTAAAAACTGACAGTTTTATTCAAAGTAGGCAAGGACTTTCAAACATAAGTGAAGTCTCTTCTAAGCCCATTAACTTTTCGAGCTTTGAGGGAACAGAGATTATATTTACGGCGAATATTGACGATGTTGCGTTAAAATTCATGCAAAGTTATGTGGAAGTGAACTCCGTTTACTATTCTATTTTCTTTTTTTCGGAAGCCCAAGAGTTTGATCGGTATATCGAAGTTTCTCGATATATTGCCCGGACTTCGCACTTGAGTATATTAACGCATGAGACTACCGAGATAAGTGTAACAAAGGCAGATGATGATTTTTTATTGTTGATTTGTGAACCATCAGCACAGAATTCTAATGAATATCAGCTCTATGGCAAAATTATGTCGCAGGAGCTCACTTTTAGTGAACAATTTTTAATTGATGATAAATCTTTAGGTTGTTTAAATGTCAATGCTAAATACAGTCAGGGTTCATATCTCGTTGTATATGGCGCTGATTATAATGATCGACACCTTGTTGCTAAAAGAGTCTCAAAAACGGGAGTGGTTTTAGATGATGTTCGTATTCCAGTATCATTTTATAGTAAATACATAGATTTATATTTAGAACGAGAGTTTTCACTTAGTAATAACAACAAAGAAATAAACATTCTTTTTGATGGTGATAAATATTTAGTTACTTGGCGCTGGAAAACAGGAAATAGCAGTGAACATATCATGGGGCGTTACATTGATACTTCAGGTGTCACTTCAGAGATATTTTCTATTCATGAATATGTAGACGGTCTTATTGATAATACGATTAAAGCGGCTATTAGTAACAATCAAATTTTAGTTTCTTGGTCAATTAAAGAGTCGAATAATGATGATTTCCCTATAGTTACCTATGGAAAATTTATTAATGATATTGATATTGATGTTGTCAGGAAAATTGAACCTTCAATCATAGATGAAAATAATGTAACTACTGCACGATTCCAAGATTTAACACCCATCGATAATGGCTTTGTTTTCTCATGGGTACAAGGGGGATATTGTAGTACATGTGAAGGTTTGAGTGACGAGGCAATTAAAGCCAGAATAATTAACCGTGATGGTTTGCTAACAGATGTAAAGGTATCTTCTAACGTCATAACTGTCGCAGAGCAAACTACTTCTGGAGGTGCTAGCATTGGTGAAGCAGGAGATAGAAGTTATTTTAATATTCAAAACTTAGATAATAAGTTACTTTTCTCTTGGATCACCGGGGGAGCATTTGAAGAAACTATTTATTACATGGTTAGTGATCAAAGCCTAACTGAAATGTCAGATATTACGATCAGAAATAAAAAAATAGGTTACATGCCTAGCTTAGCTGAAATAAAGGTCACTTATTCTGAAGATAGGTTGTTTATCTTTCAGACTGCCTATAAAGGTACGGCTGTTTGGGCTGAAAATAAACCAAGTCAGTAGATTAAATAAAAATAGACAGTTGAATCGTTTCGGTTGCAATATCGGTCGTTTATTGTCAAATAGTTCACTGACAATAGCCTTGAAAACCTGTGGTTATAGTACTTAATCGATACGATATAGCTAGGTTATTTTAAGACGTTGTTGGGGATTGTTGAATTTAAAACTGCCTGATACGGGCAGTTTTATTTAGTTAGTAAAGGTTAAAAACTGATAGTTAATGACTGGGCTATCAGGTAAATATCTATAATTAATGGCTTCAAAGAGTCGGTTTGCTTGCCGACATCTAAGCCATTAGGTTAATACTATTTTTGTTTTATTTTTACTTAACGCCGTAACACCAGAACCAATAACTAAGATCACTGCACCGACAATACTGGTAGTATTGAGTGGTTCGTTTGTAATCGCTCCTGGAGAAATATAATTAATGATCTGCATAAAAATTAAGGTCAATAACGGCGTTATGGCTAATGTTGCGCTAACACGAGACGCTTCCCAATGTTCAAGAGCTTCTGCAAAAGCGCCATAAGCCAAAAGCGTATTTGCCCCACAAAAAATCAACAGTAACCAGCCTATAGTATCTAGTTCAAACACTAAAGACGGGGCCGACAACGGTAAAAACACCAAGGTTCCCGCTAAATAAATCAGTATCATAATTTCTTCAGAGGCAAAGTTTTTCAACAGTTGCTTTTGTGCTAAGGCATAAATAGCCCAAAGAATTGCCGCAAGAATAATAAAGAAAAGGCCAAGAGCATAGTTACCCTGAAAACTAAATAATTGTTCAAATCGCTGATTAAAAAATAATACCAGTCCTAAGATAAAGGTTAACAAGCCCACTTTTTGTTTGGTATTAAACGACTCTTTAAAAACACAAACACCACCAATAAGTAATAACATCGGGGCTATTTGAATCATGACCTGTGTGCTTTCTGGTGATGTTAAGGCCAAGCCCATCATATAGAGAATGTAGTTTGCTAATAAACCAAAGACGGTAAGTATCATTAACACCAGGACTCTATTGTTCTTAAGTGATGATAATGAAGGTAAGCGTTTGGTGATGACTAAGTATCCGCCCAAAAATACGGCCGCAATAAGAAAACGAAACCAAGTAATGGTATTTACGTCCATATATTGCAATAGCTCTTTGAGCGCAATCGGTAAAACGCCCCATAATATTGCCGTAGTAAGGGATAAAAATAACCCCAGTTGCCATCGACCACTAATTTCATGCATAGGAAAAGCTCAGCTTAAAATGCCACATTGAGCATTTCTTTAAAAGTGAGATATTATCCATAAACTGCTTGAAAAATACTATCGTTATTAACGCTAGTATTGTGTTTTATCAGAGATAAAAGCGAAAGTTATCTTATAAGCAGCAATTAAAGCCATCAGCTTTAACAAAGAGGGCGTTTGAGTGTAATTACCCATAAATATCCTAGATGAATTGAAAATGGTTAAACTGAGCTTAAAAGAATACTGGTCTCACTGTTAAGCACTCCTTCTATCGTTCTAACATCACGCAGTACGTGGTCAAACTCGAGTAAATTTGATGTTTTAACCTCAGCCACTAAATCCCAAGTACCGTTAGTTGTGTGAATCTTATCAAGTTGGGCAATACCACGCAGTTTATTAATCACTTGTGTGGTCGACCTACCGACAACTTCTATCATCATTATAGCTTTAACGACTTCAGTCTCTAACTCATCATGAGCTCGAATCGTGAATCCCAAAATAGCGCCAGAATTAATCAGTCGATCCATTCTATTTTGTACTGTGCCACGCGAGACGTGGAGTGACTTTGCCAACTTAGAAATAGAGGCCCTAGCATCAAGGCGTAAAATAGCAATGAGCTCTTTATCAATAGCATCGTAAAGAAATACCCGCTTCTTCAGGTTCTTGTTATCGGTCATACTCGGCTCCAAATTATCATTTTGACAATAAAACTAAACAATATGATAAATATTTACTCAATAATTGCAACATATTGCCATTTTGATTAGCACCTTCAGCAGATAGTATAGGGTTCAGTTAAATAACAGCTTTGTATAGCGCTCTGCTTTATCTGCCAAGAGAGAAATTATGATAAAGCATAAAATACAAGGTAACAGAGAGAAATTATGCCAGTATTTCCACAAGCACCAAATGCGGTCGTGATGATCCGCCCACATCACTTTTTTCCTAACGAAGAAACAAAGCAAGACAATAGCTTTCAGTCAACAGAGCTTGTAAACCAAGACCAAATTAAAGCCCTCGCTTTTGATCAAGTAACTAGCGCAGCAACCATACTTGCAGCAGAAGGGGTTGTTGTTCACCTCTTTGAAGATGAAGGACTTGAAACACCCGATTCAGTATTTCCTAATAATTGGTTTTCAACACATAGTGGTGGTCAAGTCGCAATTTACCCTATGTATGCAAGAAATCGCCGCAAGGAACGCCGCACAGACATTATCGCCATGCTTAAACAACAATATCGTGTGCAAGTCGTTTTTGATTATTCTGGATTAGAATATGATGATATTTACTTAGAGGGTACTGGTGCTATGGTGCTAGACCATATTGAACGCATTGCTTATGCGGTTAGTTCAAAAAGAACCGATTCACATGTCCTTGAACGCTTTTGCGCTCACTTTAATTTTGAACCTATGGTTTTCGATGCTCAAGACAAGAAGGGCACTCGTGTTTACCATACCAATGTATTAATGTGTATTGGCAGTGATTTTGTCATGGCCGGCTTTGAAATGATGACCAACCCTAAACGCCGAGATGAAATTATTAAGCGCTTTGAAAATGCAGGTAAAAAAATTATTTATTTAACTGAGCAGCAAATCAATCAATTTTGCGGTAATGCACTCGAATTGCAAGGGACTTCAGGGCGCATACTTGCGCTTTCGTTAACTGCCTATAACGCATTAACACCACAGCAAATAACCTTGCTAGAAGAAACAGTGAAATTAGTTCCTCTGAATGTCTCTGCCATTGAAATGGCTGGTGGCTCAGTACGTTGCATGTTGGCAGGGGTTCACTTGTCAAAAAGATAATTTATTGATTAACGATTGAGTCAAAAAAATTAAGCATATAATTTAAAAAAGTATCGTACTATACTGAAAATTAAAGAGTAAATAAGGCAAGTAAATGGTTAATGAGATTGTAAGCGCTATCAACAATATCCTTTGGGGCCAAGGCCAAATATTAATTTACTTGTTACTTTTTGCCGGATTTTGGTTTTCGTTCAAACTTCGCTGGATACAGATACTGCAATTCAAATATATGTTTACGGTGATGAAAGGCAGTACGCAATCTGACAAGTCAGGTATTAGTTCTTTTCAAGCTCTATGTACGGGGCTTTCAGCGCGAGTTGGTACGGGTAATTTAGCGGGTGTTGCCATGGCTATTTCGCTGGGTGGCAGTGGCGCGGTATTTTGGATGTGGGTCATTGCATTATTGGGTATGGCGACCGGCTTTGCTGAAAGTGTTCTTGGCCAGTTATATAAAGTGCGAGATGAACATAAAGAATTCAGGGGCGGCCCAGCTTATTATATTCGGGCAGGACTCAACAAACCTTGGCTGGCTATTCTTTTTTCGCTTTGTCTCTTTTTAGGCTACGGTCTTACTTTTAGTGCAATGCAAGCCAACACCATCGCAGATGCATTAAACAATACTTTTACCATCCCTCGTGAATATTCAGGCGTAGTTATTGCGGTACTCGCCGGAAGTATCGTTGTAGGTGGCATGCGGAGTATTGCTCGATTTGCCGAACTTATTGTACCTTTTATGGGGTTAGCCTTTGTCGGGACAGCGGTCGTTATCACCTTGATGAATATTCAACTTTTACCCTCAATGTTTGTCGATATATTTTATTCAGCTTTTGGTTTAAATGAAGCGGGTGCCGGCGCTTTAGGTGCAGCAATTAAGAATGGCATTCAACGAGGCTTATATTCAAATGAGGCCGGAGCAGGTAGTGTGCCTCATGCAGCCGCAGGCGCTTCACCTGTTCCTAATCATCCTGTTGCTCAGGGGTATGTACAAATGCTAGGGGTTTTCTTAGACACCATGGTGCTTTGTAGTTGCACAGCTGTAGTTATTTTGTTGTCAGATATTAATATCAGTGGCGAAATGGAAGGTATTCGAATGACACAAGATGCGATGACGAGCCATTTTGGTAGTGGTGGAAACTATTTTGTTGCCGCCGCGATTACCTTATTCGCTTTCACTTCTGTGGTTGCTAATTATGCTTATGCTGAGAGTAATTTACATTTATTTAAACTAGACAATAAAGTAGGGCGACTCTTTTATACCAGCATTTATCTATTTATGGTGTTTTGGGGAGCAACGGCTTCGTTGAAAGAAGTGTGGGGATTAGCAGATATGGCACTAGGGTTAATGACGCTGGTGAATATCTACGCCATTATTTTACTGACCCCAACCGTATTGAATTTAACTAAAGACTTTCGCGAGAAACTCAAAGAAAATGGTAAGCCTACCTTTTTACTTGATGATGTCGAAATACAAGGCAAAACAGAGCCCGGTGTCTGGACCGCGAATAAAGCCAAAGAAACGTTATAAGTGCTTTGATATATAAAAAGCCGCTTAAAGATTTTAGACGCTTGTTTCATGGCGCTATAGGTTATAGACAATAGGGATTCATTGACGGCTTATTATGAACACCATGAATTTAAACGACGACAAAATATAACATGCTGCGAAAAACTATTAGCATAGTTATTTTGTGAAATAATATGTAATAAACTATGGGCTCAAAACGTCTATCGTTAAGTGTGCTTTAAATCCCCATAAACAGTAATTCTCGTCATATGTAGACTTTTTCAATAATATTATAAGTTTTATTCAACTACTCGATAGGTTTGCGTATAACTTCTGGAAGCATTTAAATGTTTGTATCCAATAATTTTCTTAAATTTTTATAATGGATGTCCAAGTTATGAAAGCTAAAATCTAGGGGGGGGATTTTAGACATAAAAAAACCGCAATTAAGCGGTTTCTTATCATAAACGGTGGTTTGTTTATCGCCAAATCTAAAAGTTACTAGGTATAACTAATGGATTAAAAAGGTCTTTATTTGTTGGAGCGGGGAGGGAATCGAACCCATTTTACGACGTTAATTATCAACGACTTATAGTTAAATCAATAACTTAGTGTTAGTGCTTGTCCATGCTTATCACAGTCTGTCATTTTTAGGTGGTCAAAAGGTGGACACTAAATGGTAGTGTGGCTTATAGCACTTGATTAACAGTTATATTTAATAATGCCTTCTATTTAATAAAAATTATTTCATACTTTGTTTGTTAATTTTACTCGTGAGCATGTTTTTGAAAAGAATTTTTTAAATCCATGAGTATCTAAATATTAATCATAAATATTTTACTATGTTATAAATAATAGGTTTAATTTGGTTCATGCAAATGGATGACTAATACTTCTAAATGACAACTAATTATTTGCTTAATCATTAAAATATATTTTATATCAACACATTGGGATTATAAAGTTTGAATTTGTTGTATTCTTTATGTAAATTAAATATATACAAATCTTTTTATGTAAGTTTCTATAATTTAGTTTTTCTGCGTTAATTTTTTGCAAATCATGCATTAAAACATTGAAAATGGATTTTCATATGCAAAAAAAGGTATTTCATGTGCTCAATTAAAACTAAATAGATAAGAAATTAATGAATAAAAAACATGCTAATAATAGTATCTCCCAGTTAAAGTCTAATTATGCTAGAAATATTCTCAGAGGATTAATTGGTGAATCCAAATCATACCAAGTTCGAAATGCACTGAAAAAAATAAAACTAAAGTGTAGTTTTATTGATTATAAAAATTCTTTGGTAATATTGCGAAACAATAAACTTTTTGATTCAAATACCTTTACTCGTAATTTTAATAAAGTTTGTTCCGAAGGTGTTCATGAATCAGTAATATATCGTGAAGATGAAATAATTGATGAGATAAATACACATCAGCATAAAATTAATGAATTACTAATTTTATATCGTAACTTATTATTTGCCAGTCAAAGTAGAAACTTTAGATTATCGTTAGATTTATGCAATGAAATAATTGAACAAAAAGGTGTTTCATGTTTCTTTGTTAGAGTTTTATTTTTCATTAGAAATCATACAGAAAATGTTGATGAATTTGGCAGTGTAGCTGATGACGTTGATGGAATATTGAATAAGATTGAAATTGAAAATACTGGATATTTAGAAAGTGCGATAAGGGAATTAAGTAACCCTCGGACTGATTATTTTAATATATGTAAAAAAATAATTGATTCAGAAGAAAATAATAATATTAACTATATAGCTCGAAGTTTTATCTCTCATGTATTTAGAAGTAAAGAAGTATTTCTTAATACTCTAAATGCATACTTTTCTTTCTCAATAATCGACTCATTTTTATATTACGCTAGTTCCAGTCGATTAAAATTACCTTTTACAGAAAATGTTTATAACATTGATAAAAGGTTAATTGAATCCTTTTATTCACTTTCGTGTGTACAAATTGATGTTACTTTATATTTGTCTACAAAAGATGAAAATATGGATTTGAATTTTTTTAGAGAAAATTTTTTATTGATTGAACTACAGGATAGTTTTAAGTACAAGACCATACATGCTTCGATTTACAGCAAGAATGAAGCAAAGGAAGAAGAAAGAACACCAATAGAAAAGAAATTAATGAATGATTATTTTAAATCAATTCGAACTTTAGATGATTTACGACATTGTAAAAAAGAATCTTATAGTATCAATTTACATGAATACGACTCTCGTGATTGTAGTTTCTTAGAGAATTCTAATGCATTATTATTCTTTATAGAAAAAAATGATGCAGAACTTAACGGGCAAAGTGAACAAGAAGATAAATTTGTTCAACTTATGTCACATACCAGAGACATAGGCTTTATTTGTCCAGAACATTATCTTAACAAATTAGAAAATAATGCAAAAACTTTTGAACTAAGGTTGGTAATAGCATGTTTATTATCCATTAAATCAAATAGCAGTATCGTTGACCATAGTTTAAGAAAAACTATACAAGAAATAACTGTCTCAAAATATAATGCTAACCTAAAAGATTTGATTGAGTATGTTTATTCAGTCTCCCCATCTGTAACTGAACACCTTGTGCAGGTTTGCGATGAAACATTTCTGAGTAAATTATTTCAAATAACTAACATGCCAAATAAAGCAATTAAAGACCGCTCAGGGATATTGGATTGGTATGGGCATAAGATTGATGATTCTTCTTATATAGAAAGGGCGAAAAATCTTACGATTGACATTCAAATTAGCAAAGCAAAAGGTACAATCGATGATTCAAGAATATATGTTGATCCAGTTAAATTCACACAATGGATTAATGATAATGTGTTAAATGATCTTACTCTTTTATTAGAGAGTACTTGCGGAAATGAAGAAATTTTTAGTGTGAACATTAACTGGAATAAAGTAAAAACGGGCATTTCAACTAATGAGCAGATCTCGTCTTTGTTATTAAGATGTTATGCCGAATTTTGCAACAATAAACTTTTTGGAATTGCATCATATCTAGGAAGACGGATACGCCATGGTACTTTTAAAGGTACTGGTTTGAAAGAAGCACGAGAGTTTCCTTCAGACAAAAAGTACGAAAATATTTTCAACAATCATGAATTTTCAGAACGTTATTCACTTTGGTTGAGATCTTATAAAAATATGTTTGAAAAGCTTAAAGTTGATCATTTATACATCAACAGTAAAAAGAAACCTGAAGGTTTGATTTATTGTGAATTAAACTCAAATTTTAAAAAAATATCTGCAAATCATATGTTTATGGAGATTTATAATTCTTACACCCGAAATGGGAATAGTTTGGAAATACCATATTTAATTACAGAATTTTGTTGGCGATTTATTGAAGAAGACCTAGCTAACATAAGAAAATTTATTATGGAAAATAAATCTAAACATGCTGTATACAATTTTGATTGTAACTCAATAAAATCATTAAAAAATAGGGAAGTCAAAAATTTTTGCCAAGAACTAAACTCAGCAACGTCGGATAAATTTCGGACCATCTCTGGCTGGTTTAATAAGCCATCTATAGCGTCTCCTTCTGTAGAGCTAAATCTATTGTTTCAAGCTGTGATCTCCGAAATCAAAGGTTTTTTTGGTGATTTCGTTCCAAAGATTGTAATTGGTTCTTCAGATTTCGTCATTAGCGGGGGCGTGTATTTTGCTATTTATGATGCTTTATATGTACTCATTTATAATGCTGCCTATTATGGAAAAAAAGTTGGTGAACTTGAGTTTGAAATTGAGTATAGAAAAGAAGGTCAACTTATTAAATTGTCAATTATATCAGAAGTAGATTCACATATACTTCTAGAAGAGGCTAAGATTCGAATTAACGAAGCATTAAGTGCAGATTTTGAAAATGCCCATATAATTGAAGGTAGAAGTGGTATCAAAAAATTAAAACGAATGGAAATGGATGAATATATTAGCGATGTAAATTTTCAGTTTGAAAATGAAAAGATAAATGCATCTTTTAATTTTTCTGTGGATTATTAAATATGAAAATACTTATTGTTGAAGATGATTTATTTAAATTTTCGGAAATCGAATTACTTGTAAATAAAGTATTGGATCATTCGATTATTAATAGGTGTGACAATGTGTATGACGCAATCAAATTTTTGAATAGTCATACTCCGGATAAACTTATTTTGGATATGTCACTCCCAAGTCACTCTGCAAGGGTTGGTGAAGGCAGTCCCCTTTCGATGCCTTCTGGTGGTATTGAAATCATACTAGAGTTAAGATATTTAAAAAAATTTAACATTCCAATTATCATACTTACACAGTATCCAGATATTGAGATTGAAAATGAATATTATTCAATTGAAGAGTCAAAAATTGAAATAAAAGAACTATATGGGATGAACAACTTAACCGTTGCTTATTATGAAAATGATAAAGATGAGTTCGATCATTCTAAGAATGATTGGGAATCAGAAACACAAATCTTTTTGGAGTCGTAAATGCGTATTCTTTTGATCGAAGATCAGAATGATAAAATTGTATCAATAAAACAATGTATCAGTGATACCTTGACTGAAAATAAATATGAATTAATTCCTGCTGATTGTCTAGCTGACGCTAGAAGATTAATTATTGCAGAGTTATTTGATCTGATTATATTTGACATATATCTTCCTCTAAATGATGCCAAAGATAGTCCCGTCACTGATATATCTTCAGATATCATTCGAGAATTTTCAAAAAGTAAAAACTATCAAACAGAAGCAATTGCTATAACTGGATATGATGTTACACAAATTGAAAACCTGCATTTATTCAATGAGTCAGGAGTTACCGTTGTTAGCTATTCTAGCGATGATACTAAATGGCATGATAGTTTAAAACTCAAACTCAATAGAATAGTTGATAAAGTAAAATATGACTTTTTGATATTTTGTGCTCTATCTAAAGAAAGACAAGCATATTCACAATCAAATGCTAACTTTGGAGATCTTAAAATAATAAGGGGTTTAAATTGCCAGGATATTAAAATAGGAGGTTATTCTGGTTTATGTATTACACCAGCTAGAATGGGTCTTGTTAGTATGGGGATTGTAGCTTCTAAAGCTATTGAATTTTTTCAACCTAAAATTGTTGCTATGAGTGGTATTTGTGCAGGAGTTTTAGGTGAATCAAATCTTTTGGATTTAATTATAGGTGATGTTTGCTGGGAGTATCAGACAGGTAAATTTAAAGATAATTCATTTAAACAAGAGCCATATCAATCAACGATTGATTCCAATGTAAGAGTTGAAATTGATCAATTGATACAATCTAAAAATCTTTTAGGCAAACTCAAAGAAGGTCTTTTTGACTCTGAGTTAAAAGATTCTAAGGTAATTATTGCTCCTATATCCTCAGGGTCTGCAGTAATAGCTAGTGCTTCTAAAATGGCAGAAATAGGTACCCAACATCGTAAAATGGCTGGCCTAGAAATGGAAATGTATTCACTTTATGAAGCCGCGAGTCAGTCGCCATCTAAGCCTTTATATTTTGGTGCTAAGGCTGTTGTTGATTTAGGTGATTCATCTAAAGGTGACCAGCTTCATTCTTCAGCGACAATTATTTCAGCGAGATTTGTTGTAACGTATTTAGAATCGAGTTTACCAACATTGTGCTAAGTGAGCCTTGTAGAGGATTAACCAGGACACCCATAGTTAATTTGAAAGATAGCATTCCCTCTACTAGGCTTACTAAAAGAGTCAAAGTAAAAGGATTTTCTTTATGACTACTGCCAGAAAAAAACTGATTAGTTTAGTTGATACCCCATATTACCACTGCATTTCTCGCTGTGTTCGCCGAGCTTTTCTTTGCGGTGAAGATAAACTCACAGGTAAGAGTTTTGAGCACCGCAGAGGCTGGATTGAAGATAAGTTACTTAGTTTAAGTCAAGTTTTCGCTATTGATGTATGTGCTTATGCGGTTATGAGTAATCATAGTCACTTAGTGCTGTTTATTGATGAGCTAAGGGCTGAATCATGGTCGACAGAAGAAGTATTACAGCGTTGGCATAAAATATTTAAAGGCACTTTTTTAACGCAACAATATTGCCGTGGTGAATTGATTGCCGAATACTTACTTCCAACATTAAAAAATACGGTAGCCTGCTATCGCAGTCGATTAATGGATATAAGTTGGTTTATGCGTGTTCTTAATGAGCGTATTGCGAGACAAGCCAATCAAGAAGATAATTGCACCGGCCGGTTTTGGGAAGGGCGCTTTAAGTCACAAGCTTTACTCGATGAATCAGCGATTTTAGCCTGCATGGCCTATGTTGATTTAAACCCTGTTAGAGCCGGTATGGCAGATGCGCCAGAGAGTTCACTATACACAAGTGTAAAAAAGCGTGCCATCGAAGCTATAAAGGGTAAGCAACCCAAAAACCTGATGCCTTTTGTAGGTGATCCCAAAGCTAATATGCCTAAAGGCCTACCTTTTGAATTAACGGATTACCTGCAATTAGTCAAACTAACAGGGCGTTGTATAAAAGAAAGTAAAAAAGATTATATTGTTCAAAGCAAGCCAAAATTATTACGACGTTTACATATCAACACCGACAACTGGTTAACACTCACAAAAGATTTTAGACGCTTGTTTCATGGCGCTATAGGCAATAGGGATTCGTTAACGGCTTATTATGAACACCATGAATTTAAACGACGACAAAATCTGACATGCTGCGAAAAACTATTAGCATAGTTATTTTGTGAAATAATATGTAATAAACTATGGGCTCAACCGTCTATCGTTAAGTGTGTTTTAAATCCCCATAAACAGTAATTCCCATCATATGTAGACTTTTTCAATAATATTATAAGTTTTATTCAACTACTCGATAGGTTTGCGTATAACTTCTGGCAGCATTTATATGTTTGTATCCAATAATTTTCTTAAATTTTTATAATGGATGTCCAAGTTATGAAAGCTGTATCAAATGATTCTTCTTGAGTTTTTATAATGGGAAGTTATGAAAGCTAAAATCTAGGGGGAGGAGATTTTAGACATAAAAAAACCGCAATTAAGCGGTTTCTTATCATAAACGGTGGTTTGTTTATCGCCAAATCTAAAAGTTACTAGGTATAACTAATGGATTAAAAAGGTCTTTATTTGGTGGGCGGGGGTCATCTAGTTTTGCGCTGTATCTGTTTGTTTTTTATGTTTGTTTTTATTTTTACTTTGTCTTTTTGGTACTAAACGTAGTACTAAAATAAAATATCATAAATTATTCCTATAGACGAAAAAGCTATAGTCTTGTCGTTTTTCAAGGATTATCCACTTAGTCTCAGCTCAGCTGCAATAAGTCGATGTTATAGTTCCTTTCTAATGTTACTTAGATCTTATTGAAAGCTGTGGATATTAGCAATTATAGACGAGAGCAACAGTGTAATAAATACAAATGACCGAACTAAACCTTTTCACCCCATACGCTTTCTTTCATCTATGGACGCTAAATTTTGCCACACTCGAGACATTAGATTACTAGCGTCAAACAACACTTTGTATTAGATCTTGTATCGATAGCGCCTCGTTAACAGCTGTTATGCGTCCAAGTATAAAGACTTAGCACTAATTGCAAAACCTCTAGCATCAGTGCCACCTAATTTCATTTACCTAAGCCAACCAATTACATTTAACTGTGCCACAATATTTCGACCTTATTAGATTTGTCGTCTTTGGATATATTGAACACTGCTAATTCACAATTTTCCACTAAGAACATTAGCATCAACTAACTAAAATTAAATTTGGATTAGATATTGTATCGATATCGCCCTATTAAGAGGCAAATGATAGTTTGCTAAAATAAGTGACAAAGGAGAAAGTAGCCAACTGTTATGTGGCTTTTATTGAACCTATAGCACAATAATGAACTTCTTTGTCGTTGACTACACAGTCGACAGTTAAACTGTAACCTTGCCGGACAGGATCAATACCAATGGTACACTCAGAAGACTCAAGGCTATCACCTTCATATCTTGGCGAACAAATGAGTTGTCGAACTACCTCTCCATCCATTTCAAATGGAATATCAACTTAGACAAGATAGAAACCATTTCCCCAATTATTCTTTGGTTGACAATTAACAAACCCCAAACCTTTAACAGAAAAACAACGCTTCCTTTTGGTCCAATGAATTCCCACTGCTCATTAACTTGTATTACATGAGATTACATCAAACCCTCGTTGCCAACGCCGCATTCACCGGCTTGTGCGGTGTAATGCTTTGTTAGCTCATTTCAGTTTGTCGAGTTCATCCATATTCATAGATGACCAAAAATTTCTTTCAAAGTGGAAGTTATGCCATTGACCAGTACCCACTTGCTCATGCCCTTCCTTTACTTTTTCTCTCAACTCATCTGCCGAGGCTATTCCGGTAACTATAGAAAGCTTTTGAAAATGCTTATGTTGAGCTGCTCTTACGAAAAATGGATAACCATTACCATGAGATGAATAGTGGAGTGTTTGTGGGTACCATCGTACTTCTGGAGTAATGAAAGACATTAATAGGGTTAATAACTCAGCTTGCATTACATCCCCAAATGGCAAGTCTTCGCGATCGGCCTGCCGCTTCAATAACTCAGCAGCAGGGGCATGCAGCTTTCTTCCTTCCGGTGCCAAGATGGCCTGCAGTGTTTCTGAATATCCGTAAAAACAGTCAAATCTTTCAAAATTTGATTTTCCATAACTTTCTGAAGATGGCATCAGGTAATGAGAAGTAAAAATTTCATGTAGTACATTATATGCCCCAGATTTTAGTAGGGCTGCAACTATATAAAGAAAAGTTTCATATACGAAAATAGAGTGAGCTTCACACCAAGAATCACTCCAGCTGTTCATTTCAGCGGGTCTAGATTTCAGCTCTCTAAGCTTTTCAAGAACATCTACTAATGACTCTGAAAAATCTGCCTCATCGCAGATTTCACTTTCTAGTAGCACCCAATCACAAAGGTGATTTCTTATAGCTTTAAGTTTACCGCAGTCCTCTAAAACCTTTTCTCCCATAGATTCAGCTTCTGGTCGCTGCCGCACTCGTAGATCGTCAGCATATGAAATACATGCATCAATAAAATCTCGTCTGTAGTGCTTCAAACCTTTTTTATCTTGGAGGACCGCTTGCTTTAATAAATTGAACTTAGCAAATGCTTCGCCTGTTGGAACTGGTGTGTCACTTGTTATGAAAGTAGGAGCTTTACCTTTTTTAGGTTTTACATGCTGAGGCTTTCCATAAAGGAGGCGGACTAGCTGCTCCCAATTTTCGTTTTCAGCTTCTGAACTTGAAAAGTTTATCCACATTCTTGATTTCATAAACGCGGGCAAAACTGGCTCTCCATCATCTCCAAACTCACATACAATCGGTATGAACTTAGATTGCTTCACTTTTTGATACACTTCACCAGAGATGATCTGTGACTCGGTACCCACACCAGCTTTACGGGCATTCGCTTTTTCAGAATATGCCCGATCACATATGACCAATACATGAGTAACTTCCGGATCAGTTACCATGCTCTCCATGAATGCGTATTTGTCATCACCTTCTTTTAGATCATAAATATCTAAAATAACATCTATACCATCGGCGACAAGTCTATCAGCCCAATGCTTTACTAATTCTTGGTGTGTTTGGTCTGTCCAACTATATGAGACAAATACTTTAGGTTCTTCCATAATTTCCATTCTTGCTTTGAGAGCTAACAGTGTATTAGTACGTATTTCGAATTAAACCTTTGATAATTTCTGATTAACTCGGTCGCGTACAATAATTTTCATAATATTTTTAGTAACTTACCAGTAAATTTTACTGCATTCAACTTCATCTATGAATTTACATAACGAGCCATGAGATATATGAGCCAACAAATGGTACGTTATGCACTACTCAACGAGAAATAAAAACAATTGTGTACTGGTTTATTTGGTATAAACGAACCTTAATAGTGACTTTACATAACGTCCTAATGTACTTAGACAGCTATTCATTAGAAAATATATGACAATAATATTGAGGGTAATGTCTTTTGTGCGCATTTTGGAAGTGATTAGCAGTTAAGTTAAAACTTCCGATTTTGTCTTGGTAGAAGTCAATTTAGGTTACTCCGTAATGCTAACTATGGGCAACTTTTCAAACTAAAACTCCTAGTTATGCCCAACGCCAAATAACAAGCAGATAAACTGACATTCATCCTCAATGCACGGTTCAATATTTAAGCATATTATTTATCAAATTAATTGTAATAGGCAACATTTTTTGAGTCATTTTTACTTGCTAGTTATATCGACCTGTAGTCAAATGGACTGTGGGTATTTTACTAGCTCAAACTATCAGAGAAAATGAAGTATTGAGGTATTTTTGCAGGCTTTGTTTTGCAAGGAACTCGGATGCAACCAACTTGTGTTAAATCTCGGGTTACGGTGACTAAAAAGTGCTTTGAATCGTGCAACCATCGCGTACATGGGAGCAACGTTTTTGTGATGAACTGCTCTCGTTGCAGCCGACATTTGAAACGATGATTAAGTCCATACTGTTAGCCATGTTAAATAAACTTCACCGTTAAGTTCACGGTAAAAAAATCAAACAGATTCATTACAAATAGGACGATATAATGAGCAGCATGGCACAAGACCTACACGACCTAGGTTATGGCGTTGAATCATTGGATGGGGATAACGGCCAAACGACAACATACCCATATATAGAAAAACTGTACCCAATTGAAGACCTGTATTTCTCATTCAAAACAGCTTGGAATTACCTGAAAAAGAACTCATATGGATGGGCTAATGGATATTCGATGGTACGCAACCCAAATGACACGCGCTACTTCAGTATAAAGCTAAACGGTAATCCATCGCACAATGTATTAGACCCAAGAGAAGGCTGGCACGAATCAAGATTAGCCCAAGTAGAACGAAGTGCAATCAAACAGGTACCATAATAATGAAATACATATTAATCGCGTTATTAGCAATATCGTCGTTCGCTGCGTAAGCTCATAAAGATAATGTTCAAATATGGTGGTCATTACAATAAATACACGCTTCAGTATGAGTGTCACAAATGGTTCAGCAATAACAGCGATTCCCCCGTTTTATTAGCATAAACGTAAGTATAAGAAGGATGAAAATGGCGACTGGGTAATGGATGAATAAGGTCATATGGGATGTGGTAACCTGTTCTTTAGCTGTATAATTGCGCTTTCATTATTGACGTTTTTTTAAGCTCTGTGGCAATAGTGAATATAGCATAAAACGTCTCAACCTCATTTAATGTTCGATAGTCTTATTTTTAATGTCCCGTCTCATTATGGTGGCGCAGGAGCCAGTCATAGTGAGAAATTATCAGGGTTGATACGTATATCTTTCAGACACTATGTAAACGGACATTTATACCGTTATAAATTTATATCGCTAGCCAAATTTGCGTACTTGTTTAAAAAGGATTTACGGCTAACGGTTTTCTTTAATCCTTTAGCATTATAAAAAGTGATTATATAGCCATTATAGTTTTCCTTAATATCTTTTACGCCTAGCAGAGATGCATTAATACTAGCAATATTGAACTCTTGATTATCGATAATTGAATTTGTCATGGCTTACTTCGAGTGTTGCAGGTGTTGGTAGTTTAAATCATTACTCAACAGGACTGTAGTGGCTAAGTAAAATTGTTCACTAATAGATCATGAACGATCGCTTTGTGGCAAAGCTGACCTTAAACTTTTAGGGAATTACGTCTTCAATACGTATAACTTGAACGTTTAAATTGAGCATTTAGAGATTATCAAGATGGCAAATTTGGTATTAAACAAAATTTTTTGCTATGAAATTAAATCTAGTAACCACAATATCTAATTTCTAATGGAATAGAGTGGGTAGTCCCTAATATGATTTTTGCAACTGAGAACAAGAAGTTTCAAATTTGAGTGTTTTGTTTATGAATCAATTAGACTTAATCCTCTGCAAACCAATAATAATTAATCTGTCATGATTAATTCATAACTAATGGGTGATTAATGAGTTCAAGGTGCGGTACTTTATTTTTAAGAGAGCAGGCGGCTAAAGGTATTATTTATAACTTTTTCAATCTGACAGGGGGTGATTTTTTCTCAATGCAAATAGATGCTCATGAATACTTAACAAAACATTGGAGCAATTATTATGAAGCTGTTCATGAATTTATTATTGAATTGTCAGCTGATGAACGAAAATTGTTCTGGTTAGAGTATCGTGAAAATAGAAGTTTCGTTAATTGGAATAATGTGGTTAAAGCTAACGTAAACTCTCCGCTTTATAATGTTTTAGATGATGTCACCAAAATTTGTGATTTTGTAACTGATTTCGAAAAAAAGGTACAAGCTATTGATAAGAATTGATCTGTATTTCCATGACTTTTAGTTATTCAAATTCACTTGGTTTTATATAGCAGACCTAGAAATATCCTGAAGCGGCATTTTGCCAATAGAGACCATCTAGTCTTATATTATTAAGCTTGCGCATTACTTATATAAAAGTGCGCAGTTTAAAAAGTTGAATAATTATTTTAATCTTATTTATATTATATGGTTACAGTGCATTCTGTTATAAAAGCTAATGTATGATTAATTCGATTTGTTCAGGTTTTCTATCTTGCGTGCAGACATCTTCCTAGTGACAAATTCTATTTTTGCTATATTTCTTTCAATCGCTAAATCTGCCAGAAATAATTCATCATATAGTTTCACCGTAGTTTCAATAGATGGTTTATTTTCTAACGCTTTCCTAATGATCAATACTTTTTGCATTACTTTATGAATACGTACTCTAGATAACATTAAGTCATCCTCAGGCGTTATTGCTTGAATTTTATGTCCTGAATTATTATAAAAAAGATTAGAATAGCCGCCGTGTTTGAAAGCATTTTGAGAACCATATGGAGGGCCTCTTCGCTTTGGTGTTGCTCTAGCTTTGACAATTGGATTGGATTCAACTTGCAGTGTAACGCTTTCCTTTAACGTTCTTACCTTTATATAACGACGAGCTGTTGCGTAATTCAACAGATACTTATTACACCAACCTTTGGCACTTATACCTGTTTGGCTATGTTCAAACCAAAATTTAAGCTGCAGTTTTTCCCAATTGATTTTAGTCATGCAAAGCATCGTTGTGTATTTTATAAGAGGAAGTATATAGTTTTGAAGTTGAAATTATATCAATCTACTATTTAAAAAATAAAAAGAATGACATATAGCCGTTTAACTAACTGCTAATTGATGATTTAGAGGGGAATAGCCTATTGATGTTAAGCACTTAAGCTTGATGTTTTAGTATCGTATTGAGCGCTTCGGTCTGCGCTTCGTGTTGGTCGACTCCCATTCCCTGAAGTACTTCCATTTCCCGCACTGTCATTTTCGCTAACGCTGCCGTTTCGCTTTCCAGCTCCGTTTCGCTCATTGTTTGATACTTCGGTTTGCTGTTGAGCACTGACGCCTTGATTATCGCTTGTATTTTGTTCATCATATTATCCTCGCGTTTATTGTTTGGCCATGAAACTAAAAGCTAGCGTTTACACTATACATTTGAATGTAGCCAAAAACAGATGCTCCCAAATAGGCGAAATAACCCATTCTAGAATAAAGGACACCCGATTTTATCCCTAACTGCTCGAATACCTCTAATGAAATAGATTTTTCTTCAGAGCTACTAGCTCTAGGTTTATAAACAATTAAAACTATTATCGTAGCAAAAATAGGGGTGTTATGGTTCCAGGCAAAAAATCCGCTAACCCAAAAAACAGAGTACCCAACCATCGATATGACAAATACCCATGCTAAGGGCTTTTTCGCCAGCATGAATATAAAGTTATTAGATTGAGCAAAAATTACAATTATTATAAAGGCTAACCCTGCAATGGCTAGTATTTGACTTAAAACTTCCATGTATTTACCTATAGCATTTAACTGACATATAAAATATAGACCAGTTAAGTGACATTAGGAACTTGTTATTGTCTTTTTCGATGTTTACACACTGATTTCAATGAATATAATGTTCGATAAAATTGACAAATCATTACAATTATCGCACCTTGTATACTGCATAATGGACAAGCAGTAACACCAAGGCATAATCATGGACAAAAAGAAGCTCACCGAAACCGACATAATCAGCAAATACATCATGCCCGCAGTTCAAAGCGCTGGCTGGAATTTGATGAAGCAAATACGGCAAGAAGTTAAATTACGTGATGGTAAAGTTATCGTTCGTGGTCAATTGGGTGTACGTAAAACTGTTAAGTCAGCTGATATTGTCCTTTACCATAAGCCTAATATTCCACTGGCTGTTATTGAAGCCAAAGCCAATAAACATGAAATAGGCAAGGGCATGCAACAAGGGCTTGATTATGCCCGTTTACTTGAAGTGCCCTTTATCTTTGCTTCAAACGGCGATGGCTTTATCTTCCATGACAAAACTAACCCTGCCCAACTTGAAACACGCATAGAGCTTTCAGACTTTCCTAAACCTGCGCAACTATGGCAGAAGTATTGCGCTTATCGCGGTTTTACTGCAGCTCAGTTACCTTTAATTACACCAGACTACCATGATGATGGCAGTGGCAAAGCGCCGCGTTATTATCAGTTACAAGCCATTAATAAAACCATTGAAGCCGTATCTAACGGACAAAACCGTATCATACTGGTTATGGCTACAGGCACTGGTAAAACCTATACCGCCTTTCAAATTATTTGGCGCTTATGGAAGTCTCGCCAGAAGAAGCGCATTCTATTTTTAGCCGACCGCAATATATTAGTCGATCAATCAAAAAATAATGACTTCTTACCCTTTGGCTCAGCGATGACCAAAGTGACCAAGCGAACAGTCGACCCTGCTTTTGAAATTCACCTGGCACTTTACCAAGCATTAACCGGCCCTGAAGAGAGCCAAAAGGCTTACAAACAAGTTGATAAAGACTTCTTTGACCTTATCATTATCGACGAGTGCCATCGTGGCAGTGCAAGTGAAGACAGCGCATGGCGTGAAATACTAGAATACTTTAGCGCTGCGACTCAAGTTGGCTTAACCGCTACACCTAAAGAAACCGAAGAAGTATCGAACATCGACTACTTTGGTGAGCCGGTATACACCTATTCTCTCAAAGAAGGCATTGAAGATGGCTTCTTAGCCCCCTATAAAGTGGTTCGTGTTGATATTGATGTTGATTTACAAGGCTGGCGTCCCACCAAAGGGCAAATAGATAAACAAGGTGAACTCATTGATGATCGCATTTACAACCAAAAAGACTTTGATCGCACCTTAGTCATCGACGAACGCACAACGCTAGTGGCACAAACCATTACCAGCTATTTAGAACGAACTGATCCTATGGCTAAAACCATCGTCTTTTGTAACGATATCGATCACGCTGACCGTATGCGCCGCGCCTTGGTTAACTTAAACCCTAAACAAGTGGCTAAAAACGAAAAGTACGTGATGAAAATCACCGGCGATGACGAAATAGGTAAAGCGCAGTTAGACAATTTTATTAACCCCAAAAAAGCTTACCCTGTTATTGCCACTACCTCTGAATTAATGAGCACAGGTGTTGATGCTAAAACTTGTAAACTCGTTGTGCTTGATCAAAACATTCAATCGATGACTAAGTTCAAGCAAATTATTGGTCGCGGCACTCGTATCGACGATAGGTATAATAAGCTTTGGTTTACCATTCTCGACTTCAAAAAAGCAACAGAGCTATTCGCCGATGAAAAGTTTGATGGCGAAGCCGTTAAAGTCATGGTGTCGAAACCAAAAGATATTATTGACGATGAAAACGACTCATTTATTGATGAACTTACAGGTGATGTTGAGCAAGTAGCTCCAAGTGAAGGCGCTATTAATACAGTTACCGAATCAGAGCAAGACTATGACACTGGCGCTAACCAAGATGATGGCGAAATTAATAGTGACTGGGGTGAAGATGAAGACGAAAAACGTTTTATCAAATTCCAAGTCTCAGGCGTTAAGGTTAAGAAAATGGCCGAGCGTGTGCAATATTACGACACCGACGGCAAGCTAGTAACCGAGTCGTTTAAAGACTACACCCGTAAAACCATACAAAAGCAATTTACCTCACTTGATGACTTTACCCGCAAGTGGAATGCAGCTGAGCGTAAACAAACCATTATTGACGAATTAGCCAACGAAGGCGTTATTTGGCAGGCACTCGAAGACGATATAAGCAAAGAACTCGACCCGTTTGACCTTATATGTCATATCGCGTTTGACCAGCCACCATTAACGCGACAAGAGCGTGCGAACAACGTTAAAAAGCGTAACTACTTCACTAAATACTCAGAACAAGCACAAACAGTGCTTAATGCCTTACTCGATAAGTACGCTGACTCAGGTGTCACCGAGATAGAAAGTATACATGTGCTTAAAGTTCAGCCGTTCGATCAAATGGGCAAGCCAATGGAGATAGCAAAGCAAGCCTTTGGCAACAGAAAAGGGTATGATCAAGCCATAACCGATTTAGAAACAGCGCTTTACCAACATAGTAAAATCGATAAAGCCAGTTAACCTTAAACAAACAATTTTAATGCACCATGAGCCAATCATAGGTGCATTTTATTATCCGAAATATAAGTAGAGCCCTATATGTCAGTCAGTTCAGTGATCAAGTCCATTCAAGATATTATGCGTAAAGATGCCGGTGTAGATGGCGATGCCCAACGATTAGGGCAAATGTCTTGGTTACTTTTCCTTAAAATATTTGACGCCCAAGAAGAAGCATTAGAGTTTGAATTGGAAAACTATCAAGAGCCAATACCAACGCAGTACTTATGGCGTAACTGGGCACAAGACAATGAAGGTATCACTGGTGACGAATTATTAGAATTTGTCAACGATCAACTTTTTATCGATCTTAAAAACTTAACCGCACCCATAAAGCTTAACCCACGCGGTTATGTCGTGCGTGAAGCCTTTAGCGATGCCTTTAACTACATGAAAAACGGCACGCTACTGCGCCAAGTGATCAACAAGCTTAATGAAATTGACTTTACCGACTCACAAGAGCGTCACCTGTTTGGTGATTTATACGAGCAAATATTAAAAGACTTACAAAGTGCCGGTAATGCTGGCGAGTTTTATACCCCGCGCGCCGTTACCCGCTTTATGGTGAACCGTGTTGATCCTAAACTGGGCGAAAGCATTCTCGATCCCGCTTGTGGTACAGGTGGCTTTTTAGCGTGTTCGTTTGACCATGTTAAAGACAATTATGTTAAAACCGCCGCTGATCACCAAATATTGCAAAAACAAATTCACGGCGTTGAGAAAAAACAATTGCCGCACTTACTCTGTACCACCAATATGCTACTACACGGCATTGAAGTACCGGTACAAGTAAAACACGGCAATACCTTAAATAAACCGCTTTCAAGCTGGGATGAAGAGTTAGACGTTATTGTCACCAACCCTCCATTTGGAGGCACGGAAGAAGACGGTATTGAAAAGAACTTTCCTACTGAAACCCGTACCCGTGAAACCGCCGATTTGTTTTTACAGTTAATTGTTGAATTGCTGGCGTCGCCAACTACAGCAAAACAGGGGGGCCGTGCGGCGGTAGTATTACCAGACGGCACTTTATTTGGTGAAGGCGTAAAAACCAAAATCAAAAAACTATTAACCGAAGAATGTAACTTACACACTATAGTACGTTTACCTAATGGCGTATTCGCCCCGTATACCAGTATTAAAACTAACATACTGTTCTTTAGCAAAGGCAAACCAACGACAAAAGTTTGGTACTACGAGCATCCATACCCAGCTGGCGTTAAAAGCTACAATAAAACCAAACCAATGAAGTTTGAAGAGTTTCAAACCGAAATTGACTGGTGGGGCAACGAGGCTGATGGTTTTGCCTCGCGTGTTGAAAACGAACAAGCTTGGCAAGTGAGTATTGACGATATTATTGCTCGCAACTTCAACCTTGATATTAAAAACCCCCATGTCGGCGAAGTGATCAGTCATGATCCAGAAGAGTTATTAACTGATTACGCTAAACAGCAAGATGATATTCAAGGTTTACGTGATCAACTTAAAGGTATTTTGTCAGCGGCACTTGCTAGTGATGGTAAATAGTAATGACTGATATAAAAGACTTAATTACTGACAATATTGATTTGTGGACTAGCGCGATTAAAAAGCGTAATTCACAAGGTCGTGGTTCAAGTAAAAAGATCCAGTTAACGGGCATTAAAAAGCTGCGTAAGCTTATTTTAGAGCTAGCTGTGCGTGGTAAGTTAGTACCACAATATAACAATGATGAGTCTGTTACCGTTCTACTTGATAAAATCGCAGCAGAAAAAACGCAACTCATCGTTGATAAAAAGCTCAAAAAGCAAAAGCCACTACTAGCTATTACTAACGAAGAAAAGCCCTTTGAAATACCTACATCATGGAACTTTAAAAGGTTTGGCGATGTAATGTTTAATCGTGACGGTGAAAGGAAGCCAGTTTCAGCTGCTGAACGAAAGGGTATACAGGGAAAATATGACTATTACGGTGCTTCAGGTGTAATAGATCAAGTTAATGGCTTCTTGTTTGATAAATCACTCCTACTAATAGGTGAAGATGGTGCAAATTTAATTAGCAGAAGTACACCAATCGCTTTTCTTGCTCATGGTAAATATTGGGTTAATAACCACGCTCATGTGTTAGATGGGATTACAACTCAATTTCTCGAGTTTATCGCATTACATATTAATGCAATCTCACTTGAAGACTATATTACTGGCACAGCACAGCCTAAAATGAATCAAGCAAAAATGAACAGTATTGTAGTAGCTATACCTCCAGAAGCCGAACAACATCGTATTGTTGCTAAAGTCGACAAACTGATGGCCTTGTGTGACCAGTTAGAGCAACAAACCGAACAAAGCCTAATTGCACACCAAACCTTGGTTGAAGTGCTGCTAGCGGCGTTAACAAACAGTGAAAACGCGGACGACTTCCAAATAAGTTGGCAACGTATCGCCGAGCACTTTGACGTACTGTTCACCACCGAACACAGCATAGAGCAACTAAAACAAACCATCTTACAGCTAGCCGTCATGGGCAAACTCGTGCCACAAAATCCAAGCGACGAACCAGCCAGCGCACTACTTGAGAAAATAGCCGAAGAAAAAGCACAATTAATCGCTGATAAGAAGATTAAAAAACAAAAACCAATACCAGTCATTACTGGTGACGAAAAGCTGTTTGAATTACCTAATGGTTGGGTGTCATGCAGTTTAGCTGAATTAATTCCTCAATTTCAGAATGGGGCATCAAGTCGTGGAGATAGTGACGGTAAAGATATTATAGTATTAAGACTAGCGGATATTAAGAATTGGCAAGTATCTTTTGTTGATACTAGAAGTATTGCCATTAGTGAAAAGTCTAGTGAACGATATACCCTAGAAAAAGGTGATGTACTGATAATTCGTGTTAATGGGAGCGCTGATATTGTCGGTAGATTTATTACTTGTCATCAAAAATACGATGCAATTTATTGTGACCACTTTATACGTATGCGATTCCCAATAAAGTGCTTTTCATCTTCATATTTATCTCTGCTTGGATCTTCATCATTGATAAGAGAGAGAATAGCTGATTTGTTTGTTAGTACTGCGGGTCAAAAAACGGTTAACCAGACTCACATCGGCTCGTTAAGTGTTACTTTACCACCAATAGCCGAGCAACACCGTATCGTTGCTAAAGTCGATGAACTCATGGCCTTGTGTGAGCAACTCAATGCCCGCCTAAGCGACGCCCAAACCACACAACTACACCTCGCCGATGCTGTGGTTGAAAATGCACTTAACTAGCGTACGAGTATTTAAAACGTAATGAGAGACATATTAGTTGGCATAAAACATTAATCATTTAATTTGATGTAACGGCATAAGAAGTTGCTCAAGCCAGTTGAATTAGGCATTTATAAAAGGACATAGCGTTGAATTTACTTAACAACAAGTATAGGGAATTAAAGCCTACGGCAGACTATTTAACCGACCCTGTGGTTTTAGCTCAGGCTTGGAAAAAGGCTAATCAACATATCCGATTAACTAACTGGTATGCCGATACGTTTGAATTAGACCGTACTATCATCGATCTTGAAACCAAGCTAGCTGAATGGAAAGTTAATTACGAGAAAAAAGAGCTTTCGTTTGAAAAACTCAAGCTTATACCCGCACCTAAAACTTCCCAATGGGAGTTTCATAAGGTAGGTGTGTTTGGTGCTGTTGAGTTGATTGGTAATGACCCCGCTGATATCGAACGCCTAGAAGGACTATCACATCGCTGGCAACCTGTTGTTGATGATGAGGGTGAAGCAAAAGGTTTAAGACCACTTGCTCATATTTCGATAGCAGATCAAACTATTTTTACCTCGTTGATGATGTGCTTGGCCAATCAAGTAGAGACACTGCAAGGCAATGCTTCAACAGACTTTAATGATGTACATGAGAAGAATGTTGTTAATTATGGTAATCGTCTTTATTGCCAGTTCAGTGATGATAAAGCTAAATTTTCATGGGGTAATAGTACTACTTACAGTAAATTTTTTGCTGACTATCGAAAGTTTCTTACTCGTACACTTCATTTTGGCGGTTTGGCCTCTAGGTATAAAACTTCCAGCGAAAAGGTCTATGAAATTCATTTAGATCTCACTAAATTTTTTGACCTAATCAATAGAGATACTTTAATTGAACAAATTAAAACCATTACAGCTGATGATGACCCATTATTAGATAGGTTATTACTCGCTTTTAAAGATTGGCAATGGGACAAAGACAGCCCTGCTGTTTACAAAGATGTTTGTGCTAGTAAAGATGTTCCTGATATACCTAAAGGCATTCCCCAGGGGTTAGTAGCTGGTGGTTTTTTTGCTAATATTTACTTGCTTGATTTTGACCACTGGTTTGCCCAACAGATTGGCCAAAGCTTTAAAGACTCTAGTTTAGTATTAGCTGATTATTGTCGTTATGTCGATGACATGAGATTAATAGTTGTGGCTAAAAACGGAGAAAACCAAGGTGACGTTAAAACGTTTATCGAAAAATATATAGGTGATGAACTTGCGAAAATAGGGCTTAAATTAAATGACAAGAAAACACACGTCGAATTGTTTAAACCAAAAAATGGTGGCATCTCATCCAAACTCAATGATATTCAAAATAAAGTCAGTGGTCCTATTTCACTTAATGAAATAGATGAGCATTTAGGACATTTAGAAGGATTAGTCACTCTGGCGACAAAGCTTAGTGAAGGTAACGACACCATTGAAAATACTAATCCATTAGCAACCATTGAAAAACCAGTTCAAGACGTTCGTGGCGATACGTTATTACGTTTTTGTGCTAATAAAATCCATACATTACTTAAGCAAAAACGCAGTATGGTAGCTCAAGAAGTAAATGAGTTGGGTGAGCCTATTCCTGGCAGTTGGGATTACCTTCAAGAGCACATGGCAAGAAAGTTTATTGCCGCTTGGAGTAAAGACCCTTCACTTACTTTGTTGCTCAAAAAAGGGATAGAGTTTTTCCCGAATAAAAGCTTTATTCAACCAGTCATTGAACAGCTTGAATTAGTAATACAAAGGGGCGGTAAAGAAGAATACATAGCCCGTTACAACATGAGCGAAATTTTCAGGCATGTCGCAACAGTGGTGCATGCTAAAGATAAGTGGGCATTGCCAGCACATAGCAATGTTGGGCCGTTTTATGAGTATTTACAAAATGTGGCTATTGATATTATTGGCGATTCAACACGGGCCAATACCAGTTTAGGTAATCAAGCCAGATTTTTTTGTTTAGTTAGAAACGACTCTCCGCTAGATAAAGATACGAATGATCAGAACTTTAATATCATCACAAAAATGATGAAAGGTTATCGCAATATATCATCTAAGTTAGACAGTATTGATTTGATTTGTAATTCGATACTTGCTTTTCAAATGGCGATAGATAAACCGGCAGTTGTAAGGGCTGTATCTTGCTTATTAGAAAAACAATCTCCCTCACTAAAACAAATATCAATATTTAAAAAGTTCATTGAGATAGTTTCGTCTGAATCACCCGAGTTTTTTGAGGTACTTATTAAGTATGCAAATGCGCAAAGCCTTAACTGGGTTAAGAGCCATCGTGATTTAATTGAAAGAACTGGGTTCTATCAACAACCTATTAAAGGAAAGCTAACTGAATTAACTAGCGAGGTTTCATTATTAGGTATTGTTAAACGAACCGATAACCCTTTTGCCCATGAAAATGGCATGCTTAAATTACTTGATACGTTATTAGAGCAAGCAACAGAAAATGACAGTTATTTTGAAGAAGTCATTGATATTAATAACAGTAAAATAAAGTGTGATGATTGGACTAAGCTTCAAAACTTAGACGTTGAGATTTTATTTACTCCTACTTGGCTTGATGATAACGGTTTATATCCAATACCTGAATGGGTAAGTAAAGAGCATAAACCGTTGTACCGCGTAGGTGTTTTTATTCGTTCATGCCTTCTTGGCAAACTTGATTGGTCTTCTAGTCACTTTACACATAGAGATAATACTAAATATTCAGGAATTAAAACCAGTTTTGTAAAACGTCAGCTGGGCATGATGCATTCACCCGAAGCACTAAATGGTGATACGGCACCCATGAGTGATTGGCTTTCTTGTTTGTTATTTAGATTACTCCAGTGGCCTGGAATTCAATTAAATGATACTTACGAGGAATGGCCATCTAATTGGGATTTAACATCGCTGCATAAGTTAATTAAAAATAGAATAACTAAGCAGAGGATTTTTTTCTGCCAGTTATCAGGCATACCAGGTTATGTACAACGAATTGACTTAGGTTGGAACAAAGATAAAAAAGACTTAAAAGTTGTGATGGTACAGGCTTTGTTACCGCTTAAAGGCGACTTTCAAGCTCACGGTTTATTACTTGATAGTCCTCAATATAGAGCACGGCACCGTAGGCATGTAGCAAGTGTTGCAGAGTTAATACTTCATAAAATTAATAGCCAAAATAGTATTGATGACGATAAATATAAAAAAGCAGATGTTGATCTAATTATTTGGCCTGAACTCGCTGTAAATATTGAAGATGTTGATATTTTAGAGCGATTAGTTGATAAAACAGGAGCTATGATTTTTACAGGCTTAACATTCATTGAATTAAAAGGTATTAAAGGACCTAATAACGTTGGCATGTGGTTGATACCCAACATGCAAAAAAATGGTCGACAATTTATTCGTCGTTTGCAAGGTAAACAGCATATGATGGCCGATGAAAAAGATCATGCTATGCCTTGGAGACCTTATCAATTATTTGTTGAGTTAATTCATCCCGCATTTCCAAATGAGCCTGGATTTAAATTAACAGGCGCTATCTGCTATGACGCAACCGACATTAAATTAAGCGCTGATCTGAAAAATAAGTCAGATGCTTTTATTGTGCCTGCATTGAATAAAGATGTAGCTACTTTTGACTCCATGGTTGATTCACTTTATTACCATATGTATCAACACGTGGTCCTGGTTAATACAGGAGAGTTTGGTGGGTCTGTAGCAAAAGCGCCCTACAAAGAAAAATATGACAAGTTAATTACCCATGTTCACGGTTCACATCAAGTGAGTATTTCTAGCTTTGAAATGAATATGTTTGATTTTAGAGAAATAGGTCTTGGGATGAAATCAGGCAAAGCGGAGAAAACTAAGCCTGCGGGTTGTTAGAAATGATATTGTTTAAAATAGTTAATTATTGACGAATTATTAGAAAGGTCAGAGGCCCTAAACAGAGAGTTTAGTCGTTTTTTTAATATGGCCCAGCAGATAAAAGTAGATGCGTAGATATATAGCTCTTTTGCTCTACCACCTTTGCCATTTATTAAAATAACCATATATAACAGGGACTCTAGCTGGTATAGGTAGCTAATTGACCTATACCATTTATGTTGTTCACCTCTACCATCCGTAATAAATTATTAATAGTTAACCTTAAATTGGTATAGGTTGTCTGGCACTAGTATAGGTAGTATAAAAACCTATTCCAGTTACAAGCCTTTATACATAGGCTTGTTATTAAATTGGTATAGGTGGTATAGGTAAATTAGTATTATTAGAAAACATCATCGATGTTATGCCCTAAGTATTTAGAGAAAATTGCTTTGAAATCTTCATTGTTGGGTAAGTCGTAATATATACCTTTGCCTCTGCCCGATCGGCCTATCCCTTTGAAATTAAAGCTTATCATTGTTTTTCCTATTTGGCTTCTTACGCTGGCTTTTGTTGGTGTAAGGTTATTATTTTCAGCCCACTCCATGTAAAGTGATATTAAATCGTTAACGTAAAGCCTCGCAACATTGTTGAATGGTTTTTCTTTATGTAATTCTTCATGGAAAAAGGAAAGTGTTGGAACAAGGCTTGATAGTTTTTCTTCAATTAACCCCGTTGTTACCGGCGCCTTATAGGGATTAAATGAGCTAATATCTATCTGAAATAAATGCTCAAGAAAATAGGATGCACCATCACCGTCAATTAAAGCATTTAATTCACTGAAATACTTTTTGTCATCAACCTTTTTGGAGGATGGCTCTATGACTAAAAATCGCCTTTCTCTAGTGCCAGCTCTTAGTATTTGTCCGTGATTACCTGCAAAAATGAAACGAGCAAAATTGGGTATTGGCTCTGCATCAATGCCTTTTAACTCTAAACTGATTGTAGGCTCTGAAATAATTCCTTTCGCTTTATCAAAAACAGCTTTACTGGTTAAGTCTACTTCATCACCAAAGATTAGTAATTTTCCAGCAATAACCGAATTAAAACGGCCTGTTAGTTGATAATGTCCATTAACTTGATTCGCGTTTGAACCAAGCATTTTTTTTAATAACTTATAAAGCGTTCCTTTACCGGTTCCTTCTGCCGATTTCATTAAAATAGCAACGGATGGTTTTTCTTCTGGTTTTTGAAATATGTGCGCTAGCCAATGCAAGAAGTAGTTTGAAGCAACACTATCGCCACCACATAATATTTCGTGTATATGCTCGAGTATGAGCGTAATGTCACCTCCTAACGGGGCGCAACCAAACCCCTTAAAGGTATTAAATAGTTTTAAGGGGGCTACTGAAGCGTCTGGGTAATATCCAATTCCATCAGCATAAAATGATTTAGCAGGCCATTTAAACCAAGCTCTACCTTGATTCAATCCTGCTATTTTAGGTTTATGTTCGAAGTAATTATAAAAATCTTTAATACTTTCAAACGTCATTCGTGTGCCGTCAATTGAACAGGGCTTGAATGTCATTATTCGATGCTTGGCGCCAATAACAATATGATTATATTTATCATTCATTTTAGTTAATGTTTCAAGATCGCTATTAGTAATGACTTGCCCGTTTATTGTTACTGGCTCGGCTGGCGCGTCTACTGTTGAAAGTTCAATAACATTATTACATTCTTTCATGATACAACCTTAGTATTTAGACTTTGCTCGTAGTCGTTCCAGTCGGTTAACCCTGCAAGCTTTTGCTCAAAGGTGAATGGTGGAAAGGCTGTTTTAGCTCTGATGATAGAAGCAGCATTAATCGCTTTGTCTTTACCTGTATTTACGCCTGTTTTACGCTCGGTTAGGTAATCATCGTCACCTGTGATAATTATTTCTACATCAGGCCAACGATGTCGTGCAATTTTCGCTATGGGAGCTAAGTTATTTGCATTCATAGCGGCTAACACTGAATGCCCGGTTAATTGATAAACACTAACTGCCGTAGAAAAGCCTTCGGCAATATATAATCGTTTTAATGGTTGATTTATTGGTATTTCAATAGGGCAACATAAACCTGTAACCCTGCCACCTTTAGTGAATTTTTTAAAACCGTGCTCATTAATTGTTTGCACGTTTATTAACTCTGCTTTATCCAAAGAGTAATCAATAAGCGGGATAACCAGCAAACCATCATGGCAACGTATGACATTAGGAGGAGAAATCCCCTTAGTGGTTAGGTAGTTATGATCGGTTATCTGTTTAGCATTGTTATATAATGCTAAAGCATTTTTTGTTGCTTCAAATTGTTTTATAGTTCGTACTTTTTTAGCTGCTTCGATTGCTTTTCGAATCTCAATTCGTTCTTGTTTATTCTGAGTGTGACCATCAGGTTTCCATGTTTCAGTTATGCCCGTTTGCCAATCTCCGATTACGATAGTAGGGCTTTCAGTAAAAGCTATATACCAACCGTTTCTTCTTTGAGGACTTAATTGCGTCGGAACTCTATGAAGTTCTGCGTCACAGATTAATTGCTTAACCAACAAACCGAAATTGATAGCCGCCGTTAATTTATCTTGGTAGTTCATAGATACTCCTATGGTAAGTATTTCCATTCAATAGACAAGCAGACCTGTAAGTGTTTTTTCTTTCTTTTTGTTGATGGAATATACTTTTAAAATAATTCATAAAAACAATCCCTAATTTGAAAGATACTTGCGTTGCTCAATTAAAAGACTAACCAGTGTTTTTATTTCGTCTTGATTTTTATCTGTGGCCATAGCCACTAAAACGGCGGTGATTTCATGCTTTAAATAGCCCTTCGAATTTGCACCAAGCGTTATAGCCTTTGGCAATAAGCCAGCGTTTATCTTGTTATGAAAATTACTTTTAGATATGCCAAGCATGGTTAACGCCTGTGGTTTGCGGATGATTTGTAAATCAGGTTTTTGTACAACATTGAATGTTGGGTTATGTGCGGTATGGTTCATGGTTCGCCTCAGTTGTTTGCGAGTGGATTAACTGAGGAGATTGTTACTGTTCTGGTAGAATGTTAAATTAGTGAAAAAAAATTAATTTTTTAAATGATTTACTTACTAACAAAATTAGTAGAACTTTTACAATTTAAATTTCTACTATATGAGTCTGTAATCATCATTTAATATAATTTCAGCGAAAGGAAGTACTGTTTGTTTTAGCTCTGTTTCTCCTTTTTCTCCATTTGGGTATATAGTAACGGTTAATACTCGATGAGGAATATTTCTATTTTCTAATAAGCTCCATATTTTTAAGTCTAATAGTGGAATTATCTTATAGTCTATTATTTTTTTGAAGTGGGAAGGCTTTGAATAAATATTTTCGGTTGGTTCATTTATTTCTAATACCTTTCTCCAATGAGGAAGTAGTTTTTTTATATCTGAAAGAATTGTTTTATCTGAATTTTCCTTTAGATTAATGACCATGTGGGCATGTACATGATTTTTATTTAGATCAACTAGATCAAAGTATTCACTGTAAGCGTCGTAATCGAGCGGATTAAATTTTTCTTTGTTAGCAATTAATCGATCATCTTTAATTAATTTATGTGTAAATCCTATAGCATTTAATGCTTTTAATGGTCTAACTGCACTTGTCCACGGCAGATCAGGAAGCAACTCATCGTCATCTTTGAATTTAAACACTTCAGTCACTATCGCAATGCCATTTTTAATTAATGACCACTCAGCTTTCGAACTAATATGAGTAAAGTCAGATTCCGTTGTAAAACCGTGTTTAACACAGCGCAATAAAAACCTCCGATAACTGATTTGTTCAGTTAATTCATCATCACTCAATAAAGAGATAGAATCATAATTCTTCAGCTTAAACCAAGTAGGTAAATCTTTTTTTGTTTTAATAACCTTCATTTCTTTCTCTAAATTGACTTCGGTTTAATTGATAACAGTTACAATTTTTATTGTTTCCCATAATTGATACTGTCAACGTTTCTAGTTTCCTATTGATTTATGCTAATCACATCTTAATTATATAAATTCTATCAAACCGCTTTTAAAAACTGAGTACCTGATAGTGAAAAATTACCTGTTGCACAGGTTTCAATATGATCTGACCACCAAGTCATCATTGTAGCTCTACGGTTTAGGTAATCAGCGCGGTTATAAGCGCGTCTAACTTCATTGCTGTCAACGTGTGCTAAAGCCGCTTCAATAACATCGCCGTCAAAACCTTGTTCGTTTAATGTGGTACTAGCTAAAGAACGTAATCCATGAGCGACCAATTTATCTTTATAACCCATACGTTTTATGGCTGTGTTTGCTGTTGATTCATTAGTATGTTTCCTAGGGTTTCTATCGGCAGGGAAAATGTATTCTCTATGGCCGCTTATTGGCTTAATAGCGCTGAGTAAGTTTAATGCCTGTTGGGTCAAAGGAACACTGTGAGGACGTTTCTTCTTCATTCGCTCTCCAGGTATATTCCAAAGTTTGTTATCAAAATCTATTTCATCCCATTTAATGCCAGCGGCTTCACTTGGCCTTACCATGGTATGAAGCTGCCACTCTATTAAGTATCGGGTAACAATTTTTATGCTGGCAACACTTAAAGCTTGCATAAATTTAGGTAGTTCATCAGGTTTTATAGTTGGCATGTTTTGCTTTTTAGGTTTTTCAAAAGCAGCTTTAACACCGGCCAAAGGATTTGAATGAATAAGTCCGGTATTAACCGCGTAGCTCATTATCTCATTCAGGCGTTGATTAAGGCGCTTAACAGTTTCAAGACTGCCTTTTTCAGCTATAGGCTGTACTGTTTTAATCGCAATAGGGGCTGTAACTTCTGATATGGGGTACTTACCGAGATCAGGAAATACATGTAATTCAAGTGATCGCCAAACATCAGTCGCATAATCTTTAGAGATTTGAGCTCTTTTAACTTCAAACCATTTCGAAGCTACATTAAGCAGAGTATTCTCTATTCGTTCTTTGTTCTCGCGCGATAGATTGTCTTTATGTTCTTTTGGATCAATATCTTTAGCTAGTAACTCTTTTGCTTTGGCCCTTAGCTTTCTAGCGTCAGCTAAGGAAATGTCAGGATAAACACCAAATGTTAAGTTAGTTCGTTTTTTGGTAAAGGGCCTGTAGTACTTCAAAAGCCATTTTTTAGTACCCGTAGGATTTATTTTTAGTTCTAAACCATCACCATCAAACAAACTAGTCACTTTAGTTTGAGGTTTTGCCTTGTCGACTTCGGTATTCGTTAGGGGTCTGGTTACTCTAGCCATGGGTAAATATCCGTTTTAGTACTACATAAATACAGCTTATCATTTTGTGGTACTAAGTATAGTACTAAAAAATCTGGATTAGAGTAAACAGGATAGGACGCCACAGGTCAGTAATGCAGGGTATATCACTGATTTTAGACGAAAAAAAAGACGCCCTAGGACGTCTTTAATTCATTGTGTGGTGGAGCGGGGGGGAATCGAACCCCCGTCCAAAAAGCCTACATCCTTGGTACTACATGCTTAGTCGATTATTTGTTTAACCAATTAGACGCCAATCGACAGGCTTCGTCATGGTGAGCTTAATACTATTTCGCGGTTCAGCCTTAAGCGTGCTTCCCTCGCTATCCTATTTGGGGTGACCATCGATCCTCTAAACAATAGGAGAATTTTTGAGGCGATGGCTAGCCTAAGCGGCTAGTGCGAACGTATCGTCGTTTGCAATTATAGTTTTGCGGCTTTTTACCAGGCAAACCGCCCCTGGGCATGCACCTCGGGTTTCATGAATCTTGTCGAATCCTAGATCCGCCCCAAAGTTTTTATATCTTAATTATAAACTTATTCAGTCTATAAAGCGCATTGTACAGCGCTTCTTTTAAATAAACAACGTGTTAATTGTTAACTTGTTATCGATCTAAATTCTTATTTTTCATTAATCGGCCTTTATCAACAGCCCATTCTCTGTCTTTGATATCAGAACGCTTATCATGGTCTTTCTTACCTTTACCCAAATAAAATTCGAGTTTGACCCAATTTGCTTTCCAATACATCGCCGTGGCAATTAATGAATAACCATCACGCTCTACAGCTGCGGTTATTTTCTCTAATTCACGTCGATTCAACAGTAACTTGCGGTCACGATTAGGTTCGCATACTACGTGACTAGAAGCAGCATTGAGCGGCATTATTTCAGCACCCAGTAAATAAGCTTCACCGTTTTTTACGTGTACATAACAATCAGAAATATTAACTTTTCCGCTACGGATACTTTTAATTTCCCAACCCTGCAGGCTCATCCCACCTTCAAACTTATCAGTTAAAGAATAGTTATGACGAGCTTTTTTGTTTAACGCAATAGTATTGCTGTTTGATTTTTTTTTCTGTGCCATTATATTTCCATTTTGTTTGCCATCAAAAATAGCAATCGCAAACATTATACGGAGAATTATTGATATTTGAATGATTAATTTCAATTTTTCTGTTTAATGCCTTTTGCTCACGGCTTTGTTATCATTACCCTTTAAAGTTGAGGAAAATAAATGCCCGTAATTAGTCGCAGCGCTTTAGTGATGTATAGCGTTGACCAAATGTATCAATTAATTAATGATATTGTTGCTTATCCTCAATTTATCCCAAATTGTGGTGACAGTAAGATAATTTCTCAGCAAGGTAATGAAGTTACAGCTGCTTTGATGGTTTCGAAGGGGGTTCTAAAAAAATGGTTTACCACCAAGAATACCTTGATTGGTAATAATAAAGTGCAACTCGATTTAGTTGACGGTCCTTTTAAAAAGTTGACGGGTTACTGGCAACTAACTGAATTATCTGAAGAAGCTTGTAAGATTAGTTTGCATTTAGAGTATGAGTTTTCGAGTAAAGTATTCGATTTGGCATTTGGCCGTGTTTTTACAAGTTTGACCAATAATATGGTACAAGCTTTTACACAAAGAGCTAAAGAGGTTTATCATTCTAATGGTTGATAGCATAGAGATAGAGCAAGAACTTGCTCAACGTAAAATACAAATAGAAGTTGTTTATGGACTACCCGATAGACAAGAGCTATTAACGCTTTTAGTCGATGAAGGCACCTTGTTAGAGCAAGGTATTATCGCTTCAGGTATTTTATCTGTTTTTGAAGAAATAGATTTAACCGTAAATAATGTTGGTATTTGGAATCGAGCCGCTAAGTTAACGGATACTTTACGAGATTTAGATCGTATTGAAATATATCGACCTTTAATTGCTGACCCAAAAGAGGTTAGAAAGCGCCGAGCTGAAAAAGCAAAAGATGAAGGGCGTGCCGATAAAGTTACCGGTGGTCGTGTTGACCCGCGTCGAAATAAAGCCAGCTAAAAAAATCGCAAAATTTAAAGTAAAAAAAACGGCTATTAAGGCCGTTTTTTTATGGGACTAAAATATTTATTAGTTAACCATAGGAACGTAAAAGTTGTCACCTAAGACAAAGTCACCTTCTGCGCTGGCTAATAATTCATTATCAAAATAGAGGATAAATTTCTTCTTAACGTTAAACTCTTCACTTCGACCTGATTTTAATAAGTAAACATAGTGCAATGTATCATTGCCAAATGCATCGTTAACAACAGGGCTACCAAGTACAAATTTTACTTGTTCTTTAGTCATGCCAATTTGAAGCTTGTCGATATCTTTTTGTTCTAAAAAGTTTCCCTGAGGAATGTCAAAACGATAGACCCAGCTTGAGCAGGCAGAAAGAGATAGGGCAATAGTAATGGCTAAAATGCGAAATAACATGTTTTTTCATTTATCCTAATAAGTTCGAATGGGGATGATAACTAAGCCCGCGAAGAGATACAAAACTATTTTCAATTTATTTTGCACCTTTGTGCCTCAACTCAGGTTATTTACTTAACGCTAAAATTAATTTATTAACCGGCAAGTAACTCTTGAGCATTAGCCAAGCTGTTATCTGTTATTTTATTCCCCGCTAATAAGCGAGCAATTTCTTGGACTCTGCCATTAGCACTTAGTTCCGTTACTTTTGTTTCTGTAAACTCGCCATCGGTTAATTTACTAACAAATAACTGTTGATGCCCTTTGCAAGCGACCTGTGGTAAATGTGTTACACAGATAACTTGAGTGTTTTGGGCTAATTCTTGTAGCTTGCTACCGACCATTGCCGCTGTTGGGCCACTAATACCGACATCAACTTCATCAAATATTAAGGTCGGTGTGATCACCTTGTCAGCCAAAATAACCTGCATGGCTAAACTAATACGTGATAATTCGCCACCAGAAGCAACTTTGTTCATCGCTTCTAATTTTTGCCCTGGGTTAAGGCTAATAAGAAAGTTTATTTCATCAAGGCCAAACGGCGATAAAGCTTCAACATTAACTTGCTGTACTGATACGTCAAATATGCCGTTGTTCATATTGAGCTCTTTCATGCTCAGCGTGATTTTTTTACTGAGTTTTTTTGCCGATTTTACTCTTGATGTTGATAATGCCTGAGCAGATTGTAGGTAATGTACTTTAGCTTTTTCAATGTCTACGTATGCTGTATCTAGTCTTGAACCGTCTGAATTTATGACATGTAAGGCTTGTTTTATCTCTAAGTGTAACGTTGGCAAATGCTCGGGTGCCACTTGATGTTTTTTAGCAAGTTGAATAGCGAGCGAGTAGCGGTCTTCAATCATTTGATAAGCTTCTGGATCGAGTTCAAGCTTATCGTAGTAGTGCTTTAGTTCATCATTAGCATCTTCTACAAGAATAAGTGCTTCGCTCAAGGTGTTAGCAATATTTGCTAACTTAGGATCCATATGAACTAAATCATTCAACTGTTCGCAGTTGTTTCTTAGGCTGTCTGAAATATTGTGATTTTCGTTTTCAGATAAAGTTTGCAATGCTTTCAAAGTGCCGGTCAATAATGACTGACCGTTACTATGACGTTTGTAATCACTTTCTAGAATTTGAAACTCACCCGTTTGTAGTGAAAATTCGTCTAGCTCGGTCACTTGGTATTGTAATAACTGCAGTTTTGCTTCGCGTTGTTCTTTACTTTCTTGTAACTGTTTTAGTTCTGTATTGAGATTTCGCCATTGCTGATAGTAATATTGAACGTCGTCTAATAAGTGCTGATGATCGGCATACTCATCAAGTATTTTACGCTGTTGAGCCGGCTTAACAATGAGTTGATGATCGTGTTGGCCATGAATACTTATTAAAAATTGTGCAATATCTTTAAGTTGGGCAAGCGGAACTTGGCTACCGTTAATATAGGCCTTTGAGCGTCCTTCAGCTGATATTACTCGGCGCAAAATACATTCACAATCTAATTCAGCATCGTGTTCGTCTGTTAGGGAGAGGCCATTTTTTTTCAGCCATTTTTGTGCGGAAATGTTTTTGTTGATATCAAAGGTTGCGGCTAACTCTGCTTTTTTGGTATTGGGTCTTACAACATTAGTGAGCGCTCTATCGCCTAAACATAAACCTAAGGCATCAATAGCTATTGATTTACCCGCACCTGTTTCTCCGGTGATGGTTGTCATACCTTTGCGCCAATCTATATCTAGGGAGCGCACAATGGCGAAGTTTTGAATGTTAAGATGTAAAAGCATGAGAAACCAATTCACTGTATAAATATGTGTACCTGTTAATTTATACAGTAAAGTGGTTTTGTGCAAGTGTTAATCGAATAAAAATTCAACAGCTTGAATTTGTTAAAAATTAATAAAGCTTATTGCCCCAACTTAATTTACTTCGCAGTACATTAAAGTAGTCATGGTCTAGTGGATGAACTAATCGCAGCGTATATTCACTTTTTCTGATAATAACTTCATCACCTGGTAATACCGCTAAAATAACATGGCCATCACAACTTACTTGTAAGCTTTCATAGTTCTCATTGGCGAGTAATAATTTTATTTCACTATTGCCGTCGACGACTATGGGTCTACTGGTTAGGGTGTGCGGAAACATCGGCACTAAAGATAAGGCATTTAAATTGGGTGTTAAAATTGGACCACCTGCCGACATTGAATAGGCGGTTGAGCCAGTAGGTGTTGACACGATTAAGCCATCAGAGCGTTGGCTGAACATAAAGCTACCATCAATGTAAACTTCAAATTCAATCATGCTGGCTACTTTTCCTGCGTGTAGCACTGCTTCATTGACTGCACTGTTAGAGCTTTTTAATTTTCCGTGGCGATAAACTTCTGCTTCAATAATAAAACGTTGCTCAGCGCGCGACTCGCCACGTAAAATTTTCTCAAGTGGTTCAATTAATTCATCGGGCGATAAATCGGTAAGAAAGCCTAAGTTCCCTCTGTTTACACCAATAACACCGATATCAAAACATGATAAAACCCTCGCGGCACCTAACATATAACCATCACCGCCCACGACTATAGCCAGGTCAGCTTGTTCACCAATTTCTACTAAGGTACTAATCGTTAGATTATCGATATCGATTGATGGGGCAACTGAGCTTTCAATTAATACCTGATAACCTTGTCCGGTAAGAAATTGATAGAGCGCTGTTATTGTTGCGCCGGCTCCTTCGTGATTTGGTTTGCCTATTAAACCTATGGTGTTATAAATTTTGCTCATGTCTACGCAGTAAGTTGTTTGTATCTTAGGATTAATAATAGTTTCGCTGTATTTTCATGGCTTGTAAAGTTGACTTTTTTATAAATCATTTACTGACTACCATTTTGATTAAATTTTTCGCTTTCATCGAGATTTAAAAGATTTAGGGTTAAGGCATTAATTGAAGAGAATGCTTATTTATTCGAAACAAACAATGTAGGCTGTAAGCCTTTTAAAGTGGAGGTTTAAGCGTTTTTAAACGATTGGATAACTGCAGGTAATTGCTTTTAAATAGAATGACTATATATAAAAAAATGATATTTGTTCTCAAAACGCTAACCAGCGCTCAGTAACAACAAACTTAATTAAATTGTATTTAAGCTTGAATCGTAGCAAGAAGTCCCCATAATTACCGTTATCAGATTTATATAACCTTTATATTGTTAAATATATTATTAGTTTATTTTGGAGCTTTCATGACTAATGAGTCAACAGAAAACAAAAATACAGCTGAAGCATCAACAGAAGCTTTAACGCCCGAAGAAATTATGGCGCAAGAAATTATCGACCAAGCTGAAGAGCAAGTCGAAGTTCAACATATTCATGCCCATGAAGTGATTAGTGCCGAGCAAGAAAAGATTAACGAACTTGAGTTAAGCCTTTCTTCAGCGCAAACCACTATCGCAGATCAAAAAGATTCTGTGGTTCGTGCTAAAGCAGAAGTTGATAATATTCGCCGCCGTAGCGCACAAGACGTCGATAAAGCACGTAAATTTGCTTTAGAAAAATTTGCTGCTGAAATGTTAGTGTCAGTAGACAATTTAGAACGTGCTTTGCAGAATATAGATAAAGAAGATGAAAACAATACCGGCATTATTGAAGGTCTTGAATTAACCCTACAAGGTTTAATTGCTTCGTTAGAAAAATTTGGCGTTAAAGGTGTTGATCCACAAGACCAACCTTTTAATCCTGAATTGCATCAAGCGATGTCTATGCAAGAAGTTCCGGGCGTTGCGCCAAATACCGTTATTGCTGTGATGCAAAAAGGTTATGAACTCAATGGCCGTTTAATTCGTCCAGCGATGGTAATGGTTTCTAAATCTGCTCCGGTAGTTGATACCACAGCATAAAAAATATCATTAAAAAAAGCGGTAAGAAGTTTCTATAAAACTTCTTACCGCTTTTTTGTTTTTAGCAGGCAAATAAGTTTTATTAGGGCGTTTTATCGCTATCGGTGAGAAACAACAAAAAAATCTTCACAAATAGCTAAATAATGAAATAAATTTACTTTTTTTCTTGGAAATTAGTTGAAAAGGATTTTACTGCCCCCACTATTTGTTTCATCAACAGGTTTATTAAAAAATCTTATTTTAATAAGCTTTATTTTAATTAGTATTCGGAGATCCTCAAGATGGGCAAAATAATCGGTATTGACCTAGGGACAACAAACTCTTGTGTTGCTGTACTAGATGGCGGCAAAGCACGTGTAATTGAAAATGCAGAAGGCGATCGTACAACTCCTTCAATTATTGCATACACAGAAGATGGCGAAACGTTAGTAGGTCAACCTGCTAAACGCCAATCTGTTACAAACCCAAAAAATACATTATACGCGATTAAGCGTTTAATTGGTCGTCGCTTTGAAGACGAAGAAGTTCAGCGTGATATTAAAATTATGCCTTTTGGTATTGTTAAAGCTGACAACGGCGATGCTTGGGTTACAACACGTGATAAGAACGTTGCACCACCTCAAGTTTCAGCTGAAGTTTTAAAGAAAATGAAAAAAACTGCTGAAGACTTTTTAGGCGAAGCAGTAACAGAAGCAGTAATCACAGTTCCTGCTTACTTCAATGATTCACAACGCCAAGCAACTAAAGATGCGGGTCGTATTGCTGGTCTTGAAGTTAAACGTATTATCAATGAGCCAACTGCTGCTGCTCTTGCTTACGGCATGGACAAGCAAGAAGGCGATAAAGTTATTGCTGTTTACGACTTAGGTGGTGGTACTTTCGATATTTCAATTATTGAAATTGATGAAGTTGAAGGCGAGCACACGTTTGAAGTATTAGCGACTAACGGTGATACTCACTTAGGTGGTGAAGATTTTGATAACCGTTTAATCAACTATCTTGTTGCTGAATTTAAGAAAGACCAAGGTATGGATTTAACGACTGATCCTCTTGCAATGCAGCGTTTGAAAGAAGCAGCAGAAAAAGCTAAATGTGAACTTTCTTCAGCACAACAAACAGATGTTAACTTACCTTACATCACAGCTGACGGCAGCGGCCCTAAGCACATGAACATTAAAGTAACGCGTGCTAAATTAGAGTCTTTAGTTGAAGACATGGTTAAAGCAACGTTAATACCATTAGCACAAGCGCTTAAAGACGCAGACTTATCAGTAAGTGATATCAATGATGTTATCTTAGTTGGTGGTCAGTCACGTATGCCAATGGTACAAAAAGCAGTAACAGAATTTTTCGGTAAAGAACCTCGTAAAGATGTTAACCCTGATGAAGCCGTTGCCGCTGGTGCAGCAATACAAGCAGGTGTTCTTTCTGGTGATGTAACTGACGTACTTTTATTAGACGTTACGCCATTATCATTAGGTATCGAAACAATGGGCGGCGTGATGACGAAAGTTATCGATAAAAACACCACTATCCCAACTAAACAGTCACAAACCTTTTCTACAGCTGACGATAATCAAGCTGCGGTAACGGTTCATGTTGTTCAAGGTGAGCGTAAGCAAGCGTCTGCAAACAAATCTTTAGGTCAATTTAACCTTGAAGGTATCGATGCAGCACCACGTGGAACACCACAGATTGAAGTAACTTTCGATATTGATGCTGATGGTATTTTACACGTAACAGCTAAAGATAAGAACACAGGTAAAGAACAGAAGATTACCATTAAAGCTTCTTCTGGTTTATCTGATGAAGAAGTAGAACAAATGGTACGTGACGCAGAAGCTAACGCTGATGAAGATGCTAAGTTTGAAGAATTAGTTAAAGCACGTAACCAAGCTGACGGTCTAGTTCATACCACTCGCAAGCAAATTGTAGAAGCGGGCGATGACTTACCAAGCGAAGACAAAGAAAAAATTGAAACAGCATTAACTGAACTTGAAACTGAGATCAAAGGCGATGATAAAGAAGCGATTGAAGCTAAATCTCAAGCCGTTATCGAAGCATCAGCTAAGTTAATGGAAATTGCTCAAGCGAAAGCCGGTGCTCAAGAAGGCGCTCCTGAATCAGACGGCGCTGCGCCAGCTGATGACGATGTTGTTGACGCTGAATTTGAAGAAGTTAAAGAAGACAAATAGTCTTCAATAACGGAAAATATATAAGCGCTGGTTTAAACACCAGCGCTTCTTACGTTAAAAATCGTTATAAAATGCCATTGAAAATAGCTAACTATTTATAATGTCATTTTACTTAATTAATATCTAAAATTTCAACACCAGTTAAAAGAAGTCACTATGTCAAAACGCGATTATTATGAAGTGCTAGAAGTATCAAAAGATGCGTCTGAGCGTGATATCAAAAAAGCCTACAAACGTTTAGCGATGAAGCTTCATCCTGACCGTAATGCCGGTGATAAAGACAAAGAAGAGCTATTTAAAGAAGTTAAAGAAGCTTATGAAATTCTAAATGACGACCAAAAGCGTGCTGCGTTTGACCAATATGGTCATGCTGCATTTGAACAAGGTGGTCATGGCGGTGGCGGTGGTCATGGTGGCGGAGGCTTCGGTCAAGATTTTGGTGATATTTTTGGTGATATTTTTGGTGGTGGCCGCGGTGGCGGACGTCAGCAACGTCAACAACGAGGTTCAGATCTTCGCTACAACCTAGAGTTAAGTCTTGAAGATGCTGTTCGGGGTAAAACCTTAGAAATTAAAGTACCAACTTTTGTTAGTTGTGAGCCTTGTGATGGTTCTGGCGCTAAAAAAGGTACCAGTGCAAAATCTTGTACAACTTGTCATGGTCATGGCCAGGTACAAATGCGTCAAGGTTTGTTTGCTGTTCAACAGACTTGTCCAACATGTAGTGGTAAAGGTAAAGTTATTGCTAGCCCTTGTACCTCATGTCGCGGTCAAGGCCGAGTTGAAAAAACCAAAACACTTTCAGTGAAAATACCGCCAGGTGTAGATACAGGTGATAGAATTCGCTTGTCAGGCGAAGGTGAAGCTGGTGAACATGGTGCACCTGCAGGTGATTTATATGTACAAGCAAATGTACGTGATCATAAAATATTTGTCCGTGATGAAAACAACCTTTATTGTGAAGTGCCTATTAGCTTTACCACAGCAGCATTGGGTGGCGAAATAGAAGTACCAACACTTGAAGGTAAAGTGAAGCTGAAAATACCTAAAGAAACGCAAACGGGTAAAATGTTCCGTTTACGTGGTAAAGGTGTTAAATCAGTACGCAGCCACTCAATAGGCGACTTGATGTGTAAAGTTGTTCTAGAAACACCGGTTAACTTGTCTGGCGATCAAGCAGATTTACTGCGTCAGTTAGACGAAAAGATGGGTAAAAGCACCATAAAGCATAGCCCTAAAGAGACCGGTTTCTTTGATGGCGTTAAAAAGTTTTTTGATGACCTGAAAAGCTAAAGTACTGCCATTCGATGAGCTAAAAGTTTGTTGAAATATAGACATTAAAAAAGCCACAAACTTGTTTGTGGCTTTTTTGTTTTTCTGGCTAATGATTAATGGCGCTTTACTCGCATAAGTAGACCACTGAGTAATACCAATAATAAGCCAAACAGACTGCCGCCATGAGTTTGTCTGATCTCGACGACTTCTATTACTTCTATTACTTCTATGACTTCAGTATAAACCTGGTCATACTCAGCACTCTCTAACGGCAGTGCGTATAACGCGTTACTGTCATCCGCACTGTAACTCGCAGCGATCCCCTGATAACCGACTTGATATAAGTCGATTAACACATCGTAGTGATCACTTTCATAGCCCGACATAAATGTAGAAATAACTTCGTATTCATCGGCATCAGTGTCGCCTTCTATAAGAAAATTATCTGTGGTGAAATAGTGCTGCCAAGGGCCACCATTTTTACTGAGATAGAGTAAAGCATACACTTCGGCGAGGTGATTTTCGCTATAGCTATATACGTCTGCATCAAAAGTCACACTGAAAGTTTGATAATAGCCATCTCTGTCATAATCTTCTTGCAGAAAACTCGCCGCACTATAAATACTGAACTGTTGATCATAGTGGTTACTCACTTTTTGTGTGGCTTCACCACTTTTTGTTTGTGCCGTGCTCTTTGCTTGATTATTAAGTGTAGATCCTCTTATGTGAGCATTCGCTTTGCCGCTGACTTGATCGGATAGCTCGGCTAGCTTATTCGTTGCAATTATTTTTTTTCGCTGTGACTCAGTGATACTGTGTTTAAGTGCTCCTTGAGAAACACTAGCGGGTAAAACCTTTAATTCGCTGGCAGTGACATAAGTTAAAGGTAATATGCTAAAGGTTATCAATAACATTATTTTTTTAAGTGAATTCGCACGAACTGACTTCGCTGTTTTATTATTTATTAACATAATATATCCTACCTGCTTTGTTTAGTGGTGCTATTAAAGCGCAGTAAAGATGAATGTAAGCTGAACACTTTATCAGTACCATCGAGAAAACTCGGTACTTTAGTGCCGAGTAGTTCACTGGTAAGCTATGATATATCTGTTGATTTATCAGCGGGAACTCTAGTTACCCCTCGTTATAAAATAGATATAGCGGCTTTAAAGGAATGTTCAGCTGATATTCAGTTGCTAAGGTTTATAATTTTAAATAAGCTATGGCTATGTATAGTTAGACTCACTTTTAACGTTGTCTTTGGAATAACCATGAAATTTGCTTTACCGTTAGTTTTTCTTTTTATCGCTACACTTTCTATTGATGCAATGGCTCAAGGAACGGGTGTATCAGCAAGTAATATGCAAAAAAATAATCAGCAACAGTTGAAAGTGAAAAGTAGTAAAGATGCCGCAAAATTAGCTAAAAGTCGTTTTGGTGGAAAAGTGCTAAAAGTTGAGAATAAAAAGTCGGGTTATCGGGTAAAATTAATTAAAACTGATGGTCATATCATCTCTATTTATGTTGATGCTAAGACAGGGAAAATTAATGGAGGGTGATCACTATGCGGTTGTTATTTATTGAAGACGATATTGCTTTACAGCAAAACCTATATGCCCATTTAACTGCCGCTCATTATCTAGTCGATGTGGCGAGTGATGGCGAAACAGGCTTATTTCAAGGGCAAGAATATCCATACGACGCTGCTATTATAGATGTTGGTTTACCTATAATAGATGGTATCAGTGTGATTAGATCTCTGCGTGAAAAAAATATCGACTTTCCCATTTTGGTGTTAACTGCAAGAGATAGTTGGCAGGATAAAGTGGCTGGCTTAGATGCCGGAGCCGATGATTATTTAACCAAACCTTTTCAAGCTGAAGAATTACTCGCCCGCTTAAATGCACTGATCAGACGTTCTGCAGGGCAAGCAAGTCCGTTAATAAAGAATGGCCCGTTAAGTCTTAATACCAAAAGCTTGCAGGTTGAAGTCGATAATAAGGCAATAAAGTTAAGTAGTTCAGAATATAAGTTACTTGAGTATATGATGCTTCACCTTGACGAAGTGACTTCAAAGGCAACACTGACTGAACATATTTATGACCAAGACTTCGATCTCGATTCAAATGTTATTGAAGTATTTATCAGGCGCTTAAGAAAAAAACTCGACCCAGATAATAGCTATGGTTTTATCGAAACCTTGCGCGGCCATGGCTATAAATTAAAGCGGTTAGATTAATGAGGTCACGTGGATATACCAAGTAAATGAACTCCTTAAAAGTTCGATTATTATTAAGTACGTTAGCGATGACGGTAGTGATGCTGCCTATTATTGGCTTAACCTTATCGAATGCCTTTGAACGGCAATTAAATGTAGCGTTGAAAAACGAGTTGAAAGCCTATAGTTATTCTATTTTTACTGTGGCAGAAGTTGAAAATAATCTCTTGTTAATGCCGGAGCTCTTGCTAGAAAACCAATTCAATATTAACCAATCAGGCTTGTATGCCTTAATTACCAAACGGTCAAAAGAAACGCAAATAGGCGCGATAAAAAACAAAATACTTTGGCAATCACAATCTCTGCTGACCTTGTCTCTAACGGCGGTATTGCCATCGCCTGATGTTGGGCAAACACTGATTTCAAAAATAAGCCTAGCGGACAGTCCTCATCTACTTTATAGCTTTAGTGCGAGTTTTTCTGATAACGGCCAAGACTTTGAAATAACACTGCATCTGATAAAAGACCAACAAGCCTTATTAAGCGCTCTAAATGACTTTGAAAAAACATTATGGGCATGGCTGCTGGCATTAATGGTTGTCTTTGTTTTTGTACAAATTGCCTGGTTATTATGGACCTTGAAACCATTAACTGTATTATCTCAAGAGCTTGAGCATATAGAAAAAGGCCAAAAGAAAGCCCTAGACGCCAACTATCCTCTTGAATTACAACCGGTGACTCAGCAATTAAACGCCTTATTGGCACTGGAAGAGAACCAACGAAAACGCTATCGTAATGCCTTGTCGGATTTAGCGCATAGCCTTAAAAATCCACTGGCAGTTATTCAAAGCCAACAGAATATTTCAGCAAGCGCCGGTGAACAATTAACATTAATTAATAACATTATTGAACATCAACTTAAAAGAGCTCAAAGTGCCGGGCAGTCTTCATGGCACTTAGGTGTAAAAATTAAGCCCGTTGTAGACAAGCTAATCAGCACGTTAGCGAAAATATATCATGATAAGAATTTATCATTTGACGTCAATGTTGATGCAAGTGCGATATTTAAGGGTGATGAAGCCGATTTAATGGAAATTTTAGGAAACCTTCTCGATAACGCCTGTAAAGCGGCTAAGCATAAAATTGCCATTAGCGTGATTAGTTCTGCAAAAATATTAACGATTGAAATTGCCGATGATGGCGCGGGTATTGAAGCGTCTCAACGCGATATTATTTTATCGCGTGGTGGCAGAGCAGACACCTATCAAGCGGGTCATGGTATTGGTTTAGCTATTGTTAATGATTTAGTCAGTAGTTATCAAGGCCAATTAACCATCAGTAACTCAACAACACTTAATGGTGCTGTTTTTACACTTATCTTTTAAACCCTTGTAGGCTTTGTTAACAAATAGCCGAGAAAGCTGTTCAGGTTACGTTCAGTTTAGTGTTGTTATCTTTGTGTTCTAGAATTAGTCATAAGGATTATAACGATGAAAAAAGTCACGTTTTTATTCAGCTTTACTGCCTTAGTTAGCTTTAACTTGTACGCTGAGTACCAGCCTTCACAGTCAGCGCTTCAGCAACAAGTGCAACAAGTGCAACAAGAGCAGCAGCTATTTAGTGAAGCTGAATTAGCACAAATGCTAGCACCCATTGCACTTTATCCCGACAGCTTATTAACTCATATCTTAATTGCTGCTACCTATCCTATTGAAATAATCGAAGCCCATCGCTGGCTAAAGAAAAACACAAGACTAAATACTGAGCAAGTGGCTCAAGCGGTAAAAGATTTTAATTGGGATGCCAGTGTTAAAGCATTAGTGCCTTTTGAGCGTATTCTTAGCCGACTTAGTGACGATTTAACCTGGACTCAACAGCTCGGTGATGCTTTTTTACAAGATGAGTCGATATTATTAGAAAGTATTCAACGGTTAAGAAAGCAAGCTCAACTTGCCGGAAACCTGGGTGAAATGGATAATATGGAGGTTAGCTATCAAGACAGTAATATTGTTATTGAAGCAAGAGAGAAGGAGATTGTTTATGTGCCGTACTATGATACACGCATGGTTTATGGTGCTTGGCATTGGTCATCTTATCCTCCTGTTTACTGGCAACCTCAGCGTAGTGTTTATGTAAGTCGCTCCAATCCTTTCTATTGGCATGCTGGCGTTCATATTTCGTTTGATTATTTTTTTAGTGCTTTTCATTGGCATAATCGCCAGGTGGTTGTAGCGAATACTCGTCGTTCTTCATATCGCTACTATGAACAGCGTCCTCGTCACTTAATTGCTAATGGTGGCTATGCTAAACGTTGGAGACACCAGCCCGTTCACCGTAAAGGTGTGGCTTATCGAAACAAGCATACTCGCGTTAAGTATAAGGACAAGCGAGTAAGGATCAGCGAATCTAGCAATAGAAATCATGCTGTCGTGCACAATAAGCTACAAGGTAATACCAAGCGAGCTCTATCTACCATAAGGCACAAGCCCAATGAAAGCGCTCGACGAGTAAATCGTATAACTGACAAGGCGACAAATACTTTTTCAAAACCTGTATCAAAACATGTATCAAAGCCGACAACAAGACAGCACAGATCTTATGATCAGTCTAAAAAAACTAAAGCCGAAAAGGTTTACCGAGCGAGTCGAACTGTAAATAAAGAAAGGCCCAAACAGCTTGCCACTAACATCGATAAGAAAAGTGCCAAGCAGCATACTTATCGTTCTGCTAATATTTCAATTAGTTCTAAAAGACAAGGTTCAAACAAAAAGCATGATAACCAAAGTAGGGTCATTAAAACAAAGCGTTCAAACGAAAAGCATAATAAACAAAGTAGGATTGTTAAAACAAAGCGTTCAAACGAAAAGCATGATAAACAAATTAGGATAGTTAAAACAAAGCGTTCAAAGACTGACAAGTAACGATATTAGTCACTTTACATTTATAGCGCTGTATTTTTAAAACAAATTGGTTGAATGTTAATTCATTTAGCCTTTTTTTATAGATGGTTTATAATCACCTTTAATAATTAGACCAATCACTCGTGTTGGTCTAACGTCAAACACATTTTATCGAGCGAACTTTAATGAAAAGACTTTTACTTGTTTTACTCTTAATTATATTAAATTCAACCAGCTTTGCTAATGAAGAAGTTAAAGAGTTGCCACCAATAGACCCTTCATTTATGGGTGAACATAATATGGTGCTCTTTGTTCAGCGCTCTGCTATATATGCTTCGGTGATGACAACCTATGATAGGCCGAGTAATGTGCAGTTATTATATAAAATTGAGAATAAAGATTTAGCACTTTTGCAAACCGTACGTGATGGGCAATTAACGACGATAAAAGCCAAACCTTTTAATTTGCAACGTTTGATGCGAGGCGAGGAAATGGTCATTATGGCTGATGTATACGCAGGGCATTTTTCTCGAGGGGGAATGTTGGTTTATGAAAATGTACCCTTAACCTTTGCTAAAAAATTATACGTTCGTGAACTTGACGATATAAAGGATTCAAGTAATCAGCAAGAGTATGACGTTGTTGATTTGAAAAAGAATTATAAAATTTATATTCATAAAATTCAAAAAGCACCTAGCTTTTCACATTTACTAAATATTGACGTAGAAGCAGGGTGCTTGCCACGTTTTCGTACTTCAGCAGCCGTGCCAAAAGAAACTGAGCTGCTGTATAAGTTCCTCAATTGCGGCACAATAAGTCCACTTTATTTTGAAAGCAAAGACTTTGAAAAATAATTATTATCAATAGAAGCCTTCTTTAAAACGAGGCTTCTAGCGTTAAAGTACTATCTCATAATTACTCAGACTGATTAGTCCTCATCATCAAAGTTGGGCAATACCCCGCTGCGACTGTGTTCAAAAATAAGAGAGGTTTCTACGGTGGTTACTTCATCTCTTGAGGTAATTGCATTGAAGACAAACTGTCGTAAATGTTCACTGTCTTTAACTGACATATGAATGAAGTAATCATAGCTGCCGCCCATGTGATATAAGCTAACAATTTCAGGAAGTTTAAGTAAATCGTCGCGAAGGTTGTTAACAATATCTTCAGAATAGGGCTGCAAGCGAATAGCGGCAATGGCTTCTATATTTCCACCTAAACTTTTGAAATCAATCTCGATACAAGCGCCGGTAATTATATTTTTATGTTTCATACGCTTTACACGCTCTAAACACGTAGAAGGTGCCACCCCTATTTGAGAAGCTAACTCTTTATTAGTGATATCAGCATCGCGATATAAAATGGTTAAAATGCGTAAATCTATATCATCTAATTTTTTCATTATGGTAAGTCTTCTATTTATATAGTAAATTAACACTATACCGACTATTCTCTTATTAACCAATGCACTGTGGTTGATAATCAAACAATCGTCGAAAAAAACAATGCTTTTCCGAATATTCGTCGCTTAACTTTTATTCAGTTTATACTTAAGTGCTTTTAAATTAATTTCAATTACACTTTTATAAGGAGATAATGTTGTTAAATTTAGTTTAGCGACATATTATGTCTATGTTCCGATGTCATTACTTATAATTATAAAAATAAAAAGGCTTACTCTATGACTTTGCTTTGGATACCCTTGCTATCGTTACTCGGCAGTATTATTTCCTCAAGAACGGGAAAATTAACACGTAATCAATCAACTGCGTTGACGTTGTTAATGCCTATCATTGCATTATTGATGACGATTAGCTTAGCGCCAGCTATTTTTGCTGGCAAGGTTATTAGGGAAACAATCTCTTGGATCCCTTTACTGGGTATAGATATCGCCTTTCGTTTAGATGGCTTAGCGCTGTTGTTTGTATTTATGATCTTAGGAATAGGCATATTAGTTATCTTTTATGCCCGTTATTACCTCAGTAGTAAAGACTCTATGCCCAAGCTTTATGCTTATTTGATGTTATTTATGACAGCGATGCTTGGTATTGTCATGTCGAATAATATCATTCAGCTCTGGTTCTTTTGGGAGCTAACCAGTATTAGTTCGTTTTTGTTAATTAGCTATTGGTGGCATAAACCCGAGGCACGAAAGGGCGCAATCATGGCCTTAATCGTAACCGGTGGTGGTGGTTTAGCATTGCTGGCGGGTTTGCTTTTACTAGGTAATATCGTTGGTAGTTACAATTTAGATGCTATCTTAGCGAGCAGAGAAATTATTCAAGCGCATGCTTGGTATGAAATCACTCTAATTTTAGTCTTACTGGGCGCTTTCACAAAATCGGCACAGTTTCCTTTTCACTTTTGGCTACCTCATGCTATGGCTGCGCCAACGCCGGTAAGTGCTTATCTACATTCTGCTACTATGGTAAAGGCTGGGATTTTCTTATTAGCGCGTTTTTATCCTGCATTAGCGGGAACCGATATATGGTTTATTCTGGTGAGTTTAACCGGATTAACTACCATGTTACTCGGCGCTTATATTGCGTTATTTAAACATGATTTAAAAGGGCTGTTAGCCTATTCAACGATCAGTCATTTAGGGTTAATCACTTTATTATTTGGTTTGGACACTAAGCTTGCCGCTGTTGCTGCCATTTTTCATATAATCAATCATGCTATATTTAAAGCTTCATTATTTATGGCAACGGGTATTATTGATCATGAAACGGGTACGCGTGACATGCGGAAACTCAACGGTATGTGGCGATTTATGCCTTATACCGCGACGTTAGCAATGGTTGCTGCGGCCGCGATGGCGGGTGTACCGCTGCTAAATGGTTTCTTGTCTAAAGAAATGTTTTTTGCTGAAACACTGCATCAACAATTACTTGGGTCTATGTCTTGGCTTATACCTGTACTTGCTACCGTTGCAGGAGCATTAGCTGTGGCTTACTCAGCTCGCTTTATCCACGATGTTTTCTTTAATGGTGACCCTATAGATTTACCTAAACAACCCAGTGAGCCACCGCGTTATATGCGAGTGCCTATCGAAATACTGGTCGCTTTATGTTTAATCGTCGGGGTGTTCCCTAACTTTATTATTGATGACATTTTAAAAGCAGCGTCTTTTGCCGTACTCGGTGGATATGTTCCTGAATTTAAAGTTGCGTTATGGCACGGTTTTAATTTGCCACTCTTGATGAGTGCTATAGCGGTAATCGGTGGTTTATTTCTGTATACCCAGCGACGTTATCTGTTTCAATTTCAGGCATCTATGCCTAACTTGAACGCCAAGAAGGCTTTTGATGACAGTATATATCTCATCACAAAGTGGAGTCAGCGAAAAATAAACGACATAGAAAATGGTTCTTTACAACGTTATCTAATGCTAATGTTTGTTTTTGTTTTAATCTTTGCTGGTTGGCCATTATTTGAAATGCACCAACTAAGCGGGCAAAAAGAATTGACGCCAATTGATCTTCATAACGCGATTGGCGCAGCATTATTAATGATTGGCGCAATAAGTACGGTGATTTGGTACCGCGCAAGAGTGGTGTCGTTATTAATGATATCAGTTGTTGGTTTAATGGTGTCTGTCGTGTTTACTCGCTTCTCAGCACCTGATTTAGCATTAACGCAATTAACGGTTGAAGTCGTCACTATTGTTTTACTGATGCTGGCCTTGTTTTTCTTGCCACAGCATTCACCCAAAGAGTCTAGCTCTTTACGTGTGGTACGCGATTTAGGGATCTCTGCTGCTTTAGGGGTTGTCGTCGCGAGTATTTGCTATGCATTAATTACCCGCCCACTTGAGTCAATATCAGAATTCTTCTTAGCCAATGCTAAAACAGGTGGCGGCGGTACCAACGTTGTTAATGTTATTTTGGTTGATTTTCGCGGCTTTGACACCTTAGGTGAAATTTGCGTATTAGGTATTGCTGCGCTGGGTATTTATAAGCTTTTAATCAACCTACCGTTACTTCTTCCTGTTAGGGATAGTGAAGGGCGACTATGGGCGAAAGAGCGTTACCCTATTTTATTAGCCAGTATTTCTCAGTCATTACTCCCCTTGGCATTAATGATCTCGTTTTATATTTTCTTACGTGGTCATAATCTTCCAGGTGGTGGATTTATTGCAGGTTTAGTGACCTCAGTTGCCTTTATTTTACAGTATATTGCACACGGCTCTGCCTGGATATCTACTCGTTTAACGATTAATTATCGGAAAATTATTGCCTCAGGAATTGCTATTGCGACATTTACTGGTGTGGGTAGTTGGTTCTTTGGTAGGCCGTTCATGACTACGTGGTTTGACTATTTCGATATTCCCATTATTGGTAAAATTGAACTTGCCAGTGCACTGATCTTTGATCTGGGTGTTTATATTACAGTTGTAGGCGCGACATTAATGATTTTGGCAAGTCTTGGTCAATTAGCTAGCGGGCCTAAAGAAGAGGTGAAAATTTAATGGAATTACTTTACGCATCCTGCGTTGGGCTTTTAGTGTCTTGTGGCGTGTTTCTAATCTTACGTTCTAGAACGTTCCCTATCGTATTAGGGCTAACGATGTTTTCTTACGCGGTTAATTTATTTCTGTTTTCATCTGGGCGGCTTAGCATCAATAATGCTGCGGTGCTTGGAACCTCTTCAGAATATACCGATCCATTGCCACAAGCTTTAGTGTTAACCGCGATAGTTATTGGTTTTGCAATGACTGCCTTCGTGGTTATTTTAGCTATCAGAGGGCGAGCAGATCTAGGCAGTGACCATGTAGATGGCCAGCCAGAAAAAGATAAAAAGGTAAACGTATGATCCAGAATTTGACCTTTTTACCGATTTTATTGCCGATACTTGCGGGTGTTATTTTATTGATGCCTCCCTTTGGCTCCAATAAAAGTACCCGAAGAGTGGCTTCTGTCGTACTCAGCGTTTTTACATTTGCCGTCTCATTGGCTTTACTACTCAAAGTCCAAGCTGATGGTACTCAGGTTTATGCTATCGGCGATTGGAGTGCACCCTTTGGTATTGTACTCGTTGCTGATCCCCTCTCGACATTATTAGTGTGTTTAACGACATTGCTCGGTGTTGTCTGTGTGTTATATGCGAGTGCAGGAGATGATGATAAAGGGAGTTTTTTTCATCCACTTGTACATTTTTTAATTTTAGGGGTCAACGGCGCATTCTTAACCGGCGATGCTTTTAATCTATTCGTCTTTTTTGAAGTATTACTTATCGCCTCGTATTCGTTGCTAATGCATGGGGGAGATAAAAAAAATACCCGAGTTGCTTTGCAGTACGTGATCCTTAATCTAGTTGGCTCAGCGATTTTCTTGATTGCTTTAGGGATTTTATATGGTGTATTAGGTACACTAAATATGGCTGATATGGCTCAGAAAGTAGCACTTTTACAAGGTGATGATGTTTACTTAGCCAAAATTGGTGGGATGTTATTATTGGTGGTATTTGCTTTAAAAGGCGCTTTGCTACCACTACATTTATGGTTACCTAATACTTATGCAACAGCAATACCTGTTGTCGCGGCATTATTTGCCATTATGACCAAAGTGGGTGTCTATTCAATGATGCGTGTTTATACACTTATATTTGGTGATGAAGCGGGCGAATTAACTCATATGGCGCAAAGTTGGTTGTGGTGGTTAGGGCTTGCTACAATTGCTATGGGCGCGGTAGGTGTTTTAGCCAGTAAAGATTTAAGAAAGTTAATCGCTAATTTGGTGATTGTGTCGGTGGGTACCTTGGTTGCATTAGTTGCGGTACAAACTATTGAAGCAACTTCCGCAGCTATCTATTACTTAGTGCACTCAACGTTGGTTACAGCAGCACTCTTTATTTTAGCTGACTTAATTGGTCGTCAACGTGGTGATGTTGCCGACCGTATTTCTGCAGGCTCTGCTGTTTCTCAGCCAAAGTTGCTTGGCGCTTGTTTTTTGATTGCAGCGATTGCGGTGATAGGCATGCCTCCTTTGTCTGGTTTCATTGGAAAAGTATGGCTACTTAAAGCAACTTTAAATGCTGAATATACCTTGGTGTTTTGGCCAATATATCTTTTTGCAAGTTTAGCTATATTATTTGCTGTGTCTAAAGCAGGTAGCACTTTGTTTTGGCATCATCATGCTAAAATAACCACTGATACAAAGCAAGAACGTGTTCATCCAGCGCAATTAGTCGCCTTGCTTATTCTCATCTCTGGTGCACCATTAATGACTATTTTCGCTGGACCATTAAGTGAGTATGCCATTGGTGCAGCTACCCAGTTACATGATTTTAATAACAACATTAAACTTATCCTTTCAGGAGGACAGTAATGCGATTAGAAACACGATTTAAATGGCTACCCGCTCCTTTAATGAGCCTGGTACTGTTTACTGTCTGGTTGGTGTTAAATAACAGCTTGTCAGCAGGGCATATTTTCTTAGCCACTACTTTAGCGATAGTCATTCCTTTGGTGACTAGCCCGTTTAGAACAAAGCAACCCATCATTATTAAGCCTGGTTTAGCGTTGCGCCATTTAGCGTTGGTTTTATATGACATTATTACGGCCAATGTTCAGGTTGCTATTTTAATATTAGGGCCCACTAAAAAACTAACACCTGGGTTTGTTAAAGTACCATTAGACTTAACACACAGTTTGCCCATTACTATTTTGGCAAGTACTGTGTCATTAACGCCAGGCACTGTCAGTGCGGAAGTGTACCCTTGGAGAGAAAGCTTAAGTGAAGGTGAAAAGCTTGAACAACAGTTTTTGCTAATACACGTTTTAGATCTAAAAGATGAACAGGCCTTAATAAAAATGATTAAACAACGTTATGAAGCGCCTCTTAAGGAGATGTTTCAATGTTAGAAACTGTAATTTCAATTGTTTTTGCTATGATAGGTTTGTCGTTATTATTAAATGTATGGCGCTTATTAATGGGACCTTCTATACCCGATAGAATACTTGCACTCGATACGATGTATATCAATACAATCGCATTGATCATTTTATACGGTATGAGTATGGGCACTGCATTATATTTTGAAGCAGCGCTGTTAATCGCTATGTTAGGATTTGTTAGTACTGTTGCGGTATGTAAGTATTTGCTGCGTGGCGATATTATAGAGTAAGGGGTAAGTTATGGCAGAATGGATTATTTCAATATTATTATTAATTGGCGGCTCTTTTGTACTCGTTGGCTCTATTGGCTTAGTAAAAATGCCAGATTTTTTTATGCGACTTCATGGACCCACTAAAGCTACAACACTTGGCATGGCATCGTTGTTAACTGCTGCGATGATCTTTTTTAGTACTACTCATACAGGGTTTAGCGTAAAAGAAATACTGATCTCGCTATTTTTATTACTTACTGCACCCATCAGTGCCTATATGATGATTAAAGCGGCGATTCATCACAAGCTTGAGAGTATAGAACGCACAAAAGGCATAGATAACATTGAAGATGATGTTTAATCTTTTCTAGCGTTAACTCAATAAAGTATCTGTTAAATATAAAACACTGAACGTCTTGATGCTCAGTGTTTTTTTTACATTATTTAACTGAATATCAACACCTTATTAAAATAAAAAATCCCTAACTGTTTTAATTGTTAGGGATTTTTAGATAGCTATAACATCAGTATCTAATACTTAATATATCGGTGTTATAACTATTATCTGGCGTTTTATTGCCTGGTCATCTTCTGTTAAATGAAGCTTAGAAGTTAACGGTTACTTCATTTGAACATGCTGTTGATGCGTCACAAATTTGATACACGAATTGGCTACCTGTTGTGCGACGTTCACGGTCACGGTAAATACCCGCATTTTCTACCGTATCAATTTTTACACCATTACGGAAAATATCTACACTATCTGCTGAAGTACCTTCCCAAGTAATATCAACACGTAAGCGACCTAAACGAGACTTGTATGCACGTTTAACCGCGGCTTCAATACTTACTGATGAAACAGTGACCAGCATATTTTCTGTAGTGTTTAAACCTTCGCTATCTGTAACGGTAAGTGTAACTTCATAGTTACCCGTTGCAGCGAAAGTATGTACAGGGTTTTGTGCGCTCGATATAGCACCGTCGCCGAAGCTCCAATCCCAGCTAACCATATCGTCATTTCTATCAGTGCTGCTATCCGTAAACGTAGCGGTTAGACCGTCTGCTTGATAAGTAAAGCTCGCTTGTGGTGCGCTAGGAAGTGTTTCACCAATACCAGTAATAGTCAGTGCCCAGTTGTTTAATGTGCCGGTATCTGCCGCTGCATTATCAGCAACACTTAATATCCAGTCACCCGTGGCTACTTCGCCGTTGAAAGCTGAAGAGCTAAAGGTACTATCAATGTTATCGTCGCCGCCACCTGATGCACTGTGCAGTGGTGCCGTAGTCCCTGAAGGAGATGTTAACATGACGGTTAAGTCGCCAATCCACGTATGAGTAATATTTACATAAATATCAGAAGCAAAAACGGTAAGTTCATCTGCAACATTAATGGTTGAAGAAATACCTTCTGAATTGTTATCAGGAATACTAATAACCTCATCATTCGTGTAAGTAAACTCGTTCAACCCTTGTGGATTAACCATTAAGCGAACAGTAGATGCTTTAACTAAATCATCACTTGTTCCCGTTACCACAAAAGTATATTCACCCCATTGTGTTTCCGCTGTTGTTGGTACACTCAGTTCAAATGTTGCACCTGGCGTTGCAGTATCTGTTGATAATGTTGCACCAGCAAGTGAGCCATCTAAAGTTAAGCTAACTTCACCGTTCCAATCGGCAACAGAACCAACATTAAAGCTGTAAGTTGCTGTTTCGCCAGCTTCAATAGTGTTTGAACCTGGTGTTGCTGCAAGCGTAAAACCAGGTGTTGGATCCGCATCGTTTAGTGCATTATTAACGTTCAAGCGTTTTCCTGATACTGTTTTACCTGCAAGTGCAGCGTTATCATCACCAGAGCTCATTAAGAGTGCTTTCATTTCAATCGCACTCAGTTCAGGATTTACTGACCAGGCTAATGCTGCCGCACCGGTAACATGTGGCGTCGCCATCGAAGTGCCTGAATATGATGCGTAGCCACCACCGGGTACTGTTGATAAAATATCAGAGCCTGGAGCACCTAAATCAACAGTGGTTAAGCCCCACTGTGAAAAACTAGACATACTATCAGTACGCGTTGTACTTGCTACGGCTAAGACTGAATCATGCGGGTAGCCAGAAGGATAGCTGCTTTGCGCATCGTTGTCGTATGCATCGTTACCTGCGGCGGCAACAAACAAGATGTTAGCTTCTTCAGACGAAGTAATTGCATCAGAAAGTGCTTGGCTAAATCCGCCTCCGCCCCAACTGTTATTAGTAGCACGTACGTTTATGCCATTATTTTTTAAATCAACGAAGTAATCAATACAGGTTAATGCGTCAGAAAGGCTACCAGAACCCGATGCACTAAGGAATTTACAACCTATAATAGATACATTGTGGTTAACACCAACTACACCTAGCCCATTGTTGCCTGTTGCTCCAATCGTACCTGAAACATGACTACCATGACCTGCGTCATCCATAGGATCACCCACACCGGTAATCGCATTGATACCATGCATATCATCGATAAAACCATTGCCATCGTTATCAATACCGTCACCCGATATTTCTGCAGGGTTAGTCCAGACATTCGCCATTAAATCAGGGTGTGTATGATCAACACCGGTATCAATAACACCAATGATCACATCATGACTACCCGTAGATATATCCCATGCTTCAGGAGCATCGATATCTGCATCGGCAACACCACCACCTTGACCGGTATTATTCATGCCCCAAAGGTCAGCGAAGCTACTATCGTCAGGTGTTACGCTTGCATGAACAATATAATCAGGTTCAGCATATAAGACAGCTGGGTTTTTACGGAGTTTTTCAAGTGCACTTTTGACTGAAATATTATCAAGGGTAAATTTCGCGATACGGCCTTTTTTCAAGTTGCGATATTTATCATCAATTTCGTCATTGTTTAAATCAGAAATTTTAGCTCGCACTATGCTGCGGGCAGCACGACGGTCAAATTTAGATGCGCTATCTTTATAGACAACAATCACTGAGTCTGATTTATAAGTAAGACCTTCTTTCGAGCTAAGGTCTAGTGATGCATTAGCGAACAAAGGCAGTAACGCCAATGTTAAAGCTGATAATTTTGCTTTCATGTTTTGCTCCATGTTTATTTTTAATCGTTAATTAAATTATGTGTAGCCTACAGATAATTATTAGGCTGAATTCCTTTCTTTCTAAATATTTCTAGCTATGGGTTTACGCAACCTTATTACTTTAATCATAAAAATAGAGGTGTGACTATTAAAATGTAACAAACACGACTTTTTCATTACTTTAGCTAGATTTTTTTGAGATTTTTTACGACTTTTTTACTACTTTTTCTGTATTTAATCTGAGAAGTTATTAACTAGTCCTTTTTTGTTAGTACTTATGTTTTAACAAAGTTTTAACGTATATTTAACCTGGGGTTGTTGTTTATCTTATTGTTTTTTAATGTTTTTATTGGAATGGTAAAATAGGGTGATATATATTTGTTACTAAACAACGTACAGTTTTTAATGCAACGAAGTAAAACGAATAGAGTTTTTGTTTGGGTTTCTTATGGTTTTAATTAGAAACGTATTCAAAGTGCTTATTTACCATTTTTTATCGTTTTAAACGCTAAGGTGATATTTATCAAATTAGCGATTATGTCAATAAGCCAGGCTGGTTAAATACTGTAAGGTATATAACTTTTTTTAGGGTTAACTTATTGAAATTAAGTTTAAAATTATTATTTTGGTACTGTTCGTTATTATTGTTAAACAGTTATGGGAATACAAAACGCCAATACAGGTAAGACAACAAGCTTCTTATCCATTAAAAACATTGTGAGTAAATTGTGTACTCAAATAAAAAATAAAAAATAGGGATATATTTTGAAACTTAATAAATCATTAATCACTTGCGCCATTGTTATGGCACTAGGTTTAAATCAAACGGCTTTTGCCGGTGAAGATACCAAGGAAGTTACAAGTACGGTTGTTATTCAATCCGATCTGATGGTCAATGCTCTAGGGAATGTGATTATGTTGTCACAAAGCTCTACGGTAGGTACTGATTTAGGTAATGAAACGACTATTTTTCAAGAGGGTGATGTCAATGGTACTGGCTTTACTGTGATCGGTGAAGGCAACATCGCAGAGATCATGCAAATAGGCGCCGAGAACTTAGCTGTTGGTACCTTTATTGGTAACAATAATGAACTGTACGTTGATCAAGATGGTGATATCAACGAAACAGAAAATAACGTTACTGGTGATAATAACCTTGTTGAAGTAAGTCAGCTGGGCGCTGGTTATTTGGGTATTGGTAATCGTGTTGTTAATGAGGTTGTGGGTGACGGCAACGAAATCACTGTAGATCAAGGTGACGGCGGTCATTGGGCTATCAATAGTGAACTAACCGGAGCCGATAACACTATCGATATTGTCCAAGATGGCGAATGGAATGAAACTTACCTCACCACTATTACCGGTGACAGCAATACTGTTGAAAGCACTCAAGATGGTTATTGGAATGTGACAAGGGTATCAGCGATTGAAGGTGATGCAAACGAACTTGAAATAGAGCAAGACGGCGCTCGAAACCAGGTTACTATCGCATCAGTTGCTGGTGATGAAAACGAAATTGCTATCGATCAAGAAGGTGATAACAATATCGCTGAGTCAGGACTTTATATCGGTAATGCTAACACCACTGACATCATGCAAAACGGTGATGGAAATACGGCTAGCTTTGATGTTATTGGTGATGAAAACGACTTTAACTATATACAAGTAGGCGATAGTAACAGCAGCTATATTGGCGCTATTGGTACTAATAATGAATACACTTCTGTTCAAGTGGGTAACTTAAATGAAAGCCACGTTGTTAACTTTAATGGTAATAACAATAACATTGACGTGATGCAATCTGGCGACGAAAATGTTGCTGTTTTAGAAGCTTCAGCTGATGATAATGTCTTGACCACAAGCGAAAATGAAATTTCAATCGCTCAAACGGGTTTTGCTAATGACGCGGTAGTGGTGTTAAGTACTATTCTTAGTAGTAATGCGAATACCATAGATATTGCTCAAAACGGCGAATTAAACTCATTAGATATTCTAGTTGAAGGCAGTAACCACGAAATTGGTATCGAACAAATAGGTGATGAAAACTTAATCTATGGAACTGATGGCGGCGCTATGCTTATTGGCGGCGACAATATTGCATTTAACATAAGCCAAGTGGGTAATGGCAACGTTGTTGAGGGCTCTTTTATTAGTGATTCTGGCGTAGTTTCTATCACGCAAATGGGTGATTGGAATTCTGCGGTCATTGTACAGCAGTAATGACTTGTTAATCTAAATTTGGATAAGGGGCCACAGGCCCCTTTTTATGTCTCTTAATATGCTTAAATATATATCTTTAATCTTGATCATCCTTTTATCGTTATTTTCGCCTTCTAGCCATGCGTCTAGTGAAGTCGAAATAGGGGGGTTACTCCTTGATAATACCAAGAGTCGTTTAGGACATGATTTTTACTTTAAATTTAGTCAGTTATGGCATGACGTACCAAACACGCAAGGTATAAATGTTCAAATAATAGAACAAATTGTACCCAGAGCAGGCACTAAGCTTAGTTTAGTGCTTAACCGTCGTATTATTTATGTCACTTACTTTGGGCGACGCCAAACACCGGTCAAAGAAAAAGTAGAGCAAGCGATATTTATATTAATCGATGCAATGTCGAAGCCTCAATATAGTCGAAATAATATTGATATGGCTGGGAATGGTTTTTAGTCATAAGGAAAGTAGCCATGAAAAAATTAATATTAGCTTTAGCGATTCACCTTAGCTTAAGCGCTTACGCAATGAGCTCAGAATTAGTTTATACACCCATTAATCCAAGCTTTGGTGGTAGTGCATTAAACGGCAGCTTTTTGTTAAGTAAAGCACAAGCACAAAATAAACATAAAGCCGAGCAGAGTAAAAAAAGCTTTGAAGAAAAAGTATCAGATGCTATTGAACGGGCAACAATTAGCGATATTGTCAGTCAATATAAAGACACTGTTTTAGGTGAAAGTGCGGTATTTAACAATGAAGGCGACACCACTTTTTTTAGTGGCGATTATCAAATTGATATTTTATCTGCTAACAGTGACAGCATAACTATCGAAATTACTGATTTATTAACAGGTAAAGTAACCATAATTGAAATACCGAAGTTTGGATAAGCAATGAAAAAAATTATAATCGTGACCCTAGTTGGTCTGTTATCGGCCTGTAGTGTATTGGATTCAGCGAGTAATTTATTTCCTCCTAAGCAGTCATTAGCAACAAAAATGATGCCGTTAGAAAGTTTTAAAGAACTAAAGGCTTTACCTAAACCTAAAGGACCAATAGCCGTTTCAGTGTATGCTTATCGAGACCAAACAGGACAATACAAACCGCAAGCTAATGTCAGTTCATTCTCTACTGCGGTAACTCAAGGCGCTACCTCTATTTTGATGCAGGCGTTAAGTGACTCTGATTGGTTTTTACCGGTAGAGCGTGAAGGTTTACAAAATGTATTAACTGAACGAAAAATTACCCGCGCAGCTAATCAAGCAAACAAAGCGACAGAAAATATAGAATTACCCCCATTGACCACCGCTAAAATACTGCTTGAAGGCGGTATTATCAGTTATGACTCCAATACTAAAACCGGAGGCTTTGGTGCTGAATATTTTGGCATTGGTGCTTCAGAGCTATATCGTGAAGATCAGATCACCGTTTATATGCGTGCGGTTGATGTGCGCACTGGGCAAGTGCTTGTGTCGGTATCTACCAGTAAAAAAGTCCTGAGCCAAGAAGTACGCGCTGGATTTTTCCGTTATATCAGTTTTAAACGTTTAGCTGAAATGGAAGGCGGTTATAGTGATAACGAACCTATGCATGTTTGTGTGCAACAAGCGATTGAAAAAGCGATCACTGAATTAGTCATTAAAGGCATCGCACGAAATGTATGGCGTGCTGACGTTTAAGCGTTATTCGCAACAACTAAAAGGGCAGTGATTAATCACTGGCCTTTTAGTTTGTATTATATTTAGAGCTGATGATATTAATTCGCAGTAAATAGATAATCCTGTGTCCGACTGATCAGTTCAATACGATTTCTTGATTGGGTTTTTCTAAAAATACTATAAAGGTGCGTTTTTACTGTATTGGGACTAATGTGAAGCTGATCAGCAATTTCTTGATTTTTTGCACCACGAGAAACTAAACCAATGATGGTATTCTCACGTCGTGTCAGGCTGGGTAAGCTTATTGATTGTTGCTGTTGATTTGCAGGGAGTTGATTTAATTTACTCACTTTAACAAGTAACTCACTGAGCGCACTATTCATGGTTTTTCGTTTAAACCATCGCTCATTTTTTTGTAATCTTGTAATACCACGCAAAATAATGTCAATGCGTTCACCTTGATAAAATATCCCAGCAATGCTCGATATCAACAGTTGTTTTTCATCACATAAATTATCGGTAGCATTAAAAAAAACAACCCGTACTCTAGAGGTAAGTTGCTGTATTTCCATTGGAATATTATCTGTCAAAATATAGAATTGTAAATCAATAAAAATCAAATCAAAAACTGTTATTAGCTCATTATTAGGTAAGGTTTCTGCTAACGTGATATCAATACCACAGGTTTTAACTAGGTCGGTAAACTGGAGGGTAGAGTGGTGAACTTCATTTTTTGCAATATTACTTACTACACTATTTGTTAAAAAGAAGGCTTTGAGCTTAAGTCCATTTATTGGATCCATAGTTAACTAATTCCCTATCCATGTAATATTCAATCCTTTTTATGCTTATTTAACCGATAAGAAATTACACAGATATCTTGTGTCTACTTAACAATAATTTTGCATTTGTTACATCAACATAACAAATAAAAAGCGCAATGTCGTTATAAAAGAATAAACATTTATAATTAAAAAATCACCCTTGAAAAGTATCCAATTACCGGCATCTAATTTCATTATCTAAATGCTTTATTTAGCTAAAATAGCCAGTGCAAGCCGAATGACTTTTGGTTAGAATACCTCGTCTATTTTTTACCTATATGCCAGAATATAAAAATGCCAGAACCCTACCAAGATTTAATTCAAATCTTTAATGACACATTTAGTTCCAGCACCAATACTCGTTTGATTAAAGGCGACGACGAGCCTTTGTATAGTCCGGCAAGTAATTCCTGTGACTATCATCAAATTATTTTTGCTCATGGTTTTTATGCCAGTGCTTTACATGAAGTATCACATTGGTGTGTGGCTGGAAAAGCACGTCGGTTATTAGAAGATTTTGGTTATTGGTATATGCCTGACGGTAGAGATGCGGAGCAACAGAAAACATTTGAACGGGTAGAAATTAAACCACAAGCAATTGAGTGGGCTTTTAGTGTGGCAGCAGGGAAAAAATTTAATGTTTCAGCTGACAACCTCAATGGTGCAGCTGCCGATACTATTACTTTTAAAGAAAATGTTTTTCAGCAAGTGCAACAATATTTGCATCATGGGTTTCCTGTTCGCGCTCAAGCATTTATTGACGCACTGGCTAATTTTTATAACGTATCGTTGCCTTTGAATATCACCCAATTTTCTGCCAACGCAACATTTAATCACTCAGAGACTGTTACTCATGTTTAAACTTGGTTTTATTATCAATCCTATTGCTGGCATTGGCGGCAGTGTTGCTTTGAAAGGAAGCGATGGAGATGGCATTGCAGAACAAGCCCTAGCGCTTGGAGCTACCGCAAAAGCAAATCAGCGAGCAAGCTTAGCACTGTCAATACTTCTACCTTATCGAGATGACATTATCGTTTATTGTGCTAATGATCTTATGGGAGAGATGGCCGCTCAGGCACTTGGTTTTAAAACCCAAGTTGTTTTTCAAACCGATAAGCCTGAACATACCACGGCAGAAGACACTGAAAATACTGTAAAAGCCTTGTTAGCAGAGCACGTAGATATATTATTATTTGCTGGTGGTGATGGCACTGCCCGCAATGTTTGTAAAATTGTTGGCGACAAATTTCCTGTGCTAGGTATTCCTGCGGGCTGTAAAATTCACTCAGGTGTCTATGCCGTTACGCCAAAAGCTGCGGGGAGGGTAGTAGAGATGATGCTGACTAATCAGTTAGTTACCCTTACCGAAGCTGATGTTATGGATATCGACGAATCGTTATTTCGAGAAGGTATTGTTAAAGCAAAACGCTATGGCGAAATGCAAATTCCGGCTGAGTTACGCTATGTTCAAGCGGTTAAATCTGGTGGTAAAGAACTTGATGAGCTAGTGCTGCAAGACATTGCTGCTCATGTTATTAATGAAATGGACGATGAGCTTTTTGTGATTGGCTCAGGCTCAACCACAGCTTTTTTAATGGAAGAGTTGGCGCTAGATAATACTTTACTGGGCGTTGATCTGGTTGAACAACAACATTTAATTGCCAGTGATGTAACCGAGCCGCAATTATGGCAAGCGATAACCTTGGCGAAAGCCGATAATAAAACAATTAAGTTGGTGATCACGTTAATTGGTGGACAAGGTCATATATTTGGTCGAGGTAATCAACAGCTCAGTCCACGAGTGGTCCGCGCCATCGGCAAAGATAATATTTTAATTATAGCGACAAAAGCGAAATTAACAGCATTAGCATCAAGACCCTTAATTGCTGATACCGGTGATAGTGATTTAGATATCGAGCTTTCAGGGTATTTACCGGTAATAACAGGATACAATGATCAAGTATTATACCCGGTAGCAAGTCCACAATAATGGGCTTTCAATCTATGTTTACAACTAATCATAAATTTTTTAAAACTTAACAGTAAGTAGAATTATGTCAATTGAAGAAAAAAAATCGTTTGAAAATATTGCTGCCCTTTATCTATATTTAGATAACTTATTTGATAAAGATAACAGTGATGACCAATTATTTGCCAGCAGCTATTTACGCGGCTTTATCAGTTTATCTGTTATTGAATTTGGTGATGAGTCGCAAGCACTCTCTCAAGAACTTGCGCTAAGTATCGATGAAAAATTGCAAGCAGCCCGAACCGAATTGAGCCCGCAAGATAGAAAAATAGTACAAGACTATTGGCTAGATCTTAAACAATCATTTGTATCGGTTTAGTCATAACAGCCTTTATTAAAGACTATAAATATTTACGGCGAATAATATCGCGAATAACAAACCTGTTGGGTGATAAGTTGAAAAGTTCTTGTCTGCCAACAGGATATTCGCCACCCGTTAAATCAGTAGTCAAAATATCGGCTAATAGCGGCGCTGTACATAAGCCCCTAGCACCCAAGCCGGTAAGTACGTATAGATTTTTAATCACAGGTGCAGGTTCTTGATAACGCCAGTTTTTATCTTTTGCTAAATGGGCATAGCTGCTTTTATGCTGGGCTATATCAGGCATAGCGCCCACAACGGGTAAGTGATCTGGTGTCATACAGCGTAAACGAGCTTTACTCGAGGTAACGTCTTGTTCGCGCCATGATACTAATTTAGGCAGGCACTTTTCTAACATGGTTAAATTATATTGATCGCCAGCATCTGTTGCCACAATATCGAAACTGTCCTTTTCAAATGTCGCGCCGATGCAATGTTGTTGCTGGTGTGCAGGTGTTAGATAACCTTTGTGGCAAATAACGGTAGATAAGTTTTTGATCTGCTCGTTCGTTGCCATATTCGTTATTTGACCACGCACAGAACTCAGTGGTAATTCATCAATAATATTGAGTTTAATAGATTCAGCACCGCCGCAAAAAATAACAACTTTTTCATTTATTATGCCTTTGCTTGTTGTTAGCTGCCAACTCTTGTCGTCTTGCTGGTTAAGTGCGGTAATGTTTACTTGATTTTTTATCGACAACTGCTGAGTTTGCTGTGCTGCATTAAATAGCTGTTGAACTAATTCACCGGGCGCTATCCAGCCAGCGCTGGGCATAAACAACCCCCCGTGTTCAAGTGTAATACCGGCTAATAGTGATGCTTGCTCTGCATTTATACTGGTAATTAATTCTTTTGACCAAGGGGTGGTTTGCTCGAAAAATTTTTGTCTTTTTTCTAAAGCTGTTTTGTAGGAAATTTCAAGTAAGCCACACCAATCATGACTAAAAACAAACCCTTTGCTATGTAAGTCTTTATAGCATTTTAGTGCATGCCAAAATGCCTGTTGGTAAAACAAGCTAATGTCATCAACTTGTTGATGAATAAGTGGAAATAACGCACCGACATGATTACTCGAAGCGCCTTGGGCAATTTCTTTATCTTTACAATAAAGTGTTACTTTTATATTTTTTTGAGTCAATGCATAAGCAACACAGGCAGCAGCAATGCCACCACCAATAATGGCAACACTTTCGGGTTGCTTAATAATGGGTCTAATTTGATAGCCTTTTCTTTCAAGCGGCGTATTTAAATTTTTTTGTTGTTTAATCACAAGTATTTATTAAATCCATTGGTTTTCAAGCGCTAAAGATAGTATTTTAACGTGAATTAAATGTGTCTGTCATAAAATTGTAAAAACCAGTGTACACGTGTACACTGAGCAGACCAGTTTGTGGGCAAATTTCTGTATGATATGCCTGATTTTTCAATTTTTAAATGGTTATTCAAATGAAACGTGTAGTGATCACCGGATTAGGCATTGTATCGAGTATCGGTAACAATGCGGAAGAAGTTTTATCATCTCTTAAAGCAGGCCGTTCAGGTATTAGTAAATCTGAAAGCTTTGCAGAAGCTGGTTTAAAAAGTCATGTTTGGGGTAAGCCCACGATTGAGCCTAAAGATCATATTGATCGCAAAGCATTTCGTTTTATGGGTGATGCAGCAGGTTATGCTTACATCGCTATGGAACAAGCCATTAATGATGCCAAACTAACTGAAGACCAAGTATCAAATGTTCGTACCGGTATTGTTGCTGGCTCAGGCGGCGCGTCTTCAGAAAATATTGTTATTACCACGGATACACTCCGTAATCGCGGTATTCGCCGTGTTGGCCCTTATGCTGTGCCTAAAACTATGGGCAGTACCGTTTCAGCTTGTTTAGCAACACCTTTTAAAATTAAAGGTGTTAACTATTCAATCAGCTCTGCGTGTGCAACGAGTGCACACTGTATTGGTAACGCCATGGAACTTATTCAACTGGGCAAGCAAGACATTGTTTTTGCTGGCGGTGGTGAAGAAGTTCATTGGTCTCTAGCGATGATGTTTGACGGTATGGGCGCTTTATCTGCGGGTCGTAATGATACGCCAGAACTTGCTTCACGTACTTATGACGCTGACCGTGACGGTTTCGTTATTTCAGGCGGCGGCGGTATGGTTGTTGTTGAAGAACTTGAACACGCTTTGGCTCGTGGTGCACATATCTATGCTGAAATTGTTGGCTATGGCGCAACTTCTGACGGTTACGATATGGTCGCTCCAAGTGGTGAAGGCGCAGTACGTTGTATGCAACAAGCCATGCAAGGTGTTGAAGGCAAAGTTGATTATTTAAATACTCACGGTACTTCTACACCTGTTGGTGATGTTAAAGAGCTTGGCGCAATTCAAGAATTGTTTGGTAAAGATTCACCGGCAATTAGTGCAACCAAAGCAATGACGGGTCATGCACTCGGCGCGGCGGGTGTTCATGAAGCTATTTATTCATTACTAATGATGGAAAACAGTTTTGTTGCTCCATCTATCAATGTTGATAACTTAGATGAAAAAGCGCAAGGCCTAGATATTGTTACTGAAAAACGTGATGTTGAACTTAATTTGATTATGTCTAACAGCTTTGGCTTTGGTGGCACTAACGCTACTTTAGTGATGAAAAAATATAAATAATGACAAACAACGATACCTTGTCATTTAGTGTTTAACTAAATCAGAAATACGCTTTGAATATAATTAACCGCGTTTTTCTGTTTGGTTACATCTAAAAGACTCAGTATTATTTTGTTATTTAAAAAGCCACTTTATAGTGGCTTTTTTGCATTTAAGATACAATAACCCTCATCAGATCAATAATGACTTTAGGTTTATAAACCATGAAGATTTTTTACGATGAAAACATGCCTTTTGCTGAAGAGTTCTTTGGCGACCTAGGTGAATTACACCCATTTGTTGGTCGTGAGTTAACCGCTCAACAGGTCAAAAGTGCGGATGTTTTATTAGTGCGCTCGATTACTAAGGTTAACCAAGCGCTATTAGCAAGCAATTCAACTTGTCAGTTTGTTGGTACGGCAACAATCGGTGTTGACCATATTGATCAGAGCTATTTAACTGAACGGGGCATTACTTTTACCGCAGCGCCAGGCTGTAACGCTATTTCTGTTGCAGAATATGTGATCAGTGCCTTGGTTGTCTTAGCCGAACGTTACTTAATTGATTTGTTCTCGTTAACCGTAGGTATTGTTGGTGGGGGTAATACCGGTACTCGTTTAAGTGAAAAATTATCGGCACTGGGTATTAAGTATTTAATTTGCGATCCACTACTCGCCGCAAAACAGACAAATAATACTAAAGACCAACGCCATTACTCATCACTTGATGATGTTTTAGCTTGTGATGTCATTTCACTGCATGTTCCCATCATTGAAAATGGCGAACAGCCAACTTTTCACTTACTCAATGAAAAACGTTTAAAGCAACTGCACGAAAAGCAAATTCTTATTAACGCCTGTCGCGGTGAAGTTATCGATAATAAATCGTTACTGGCGCTTAAAAAACAAGGGCATGGTTTGAAAGTTGTTTTAGATGTTTGGGAAAATGAACCTAATATATTACATGAACTTATTGCCTACACTGAAATATCTTCTGCGCACATTGCAGGTTATAGCTTAGAAGGAAAAGCACGTGGTACAGAAATGCTCTATCAGGCATTATGTCAACAACTGAATATACCGATAGAAAAGCACCTAAGTGATTTTTTACCACGCGCCTCAATAACCGAAGTTGAAATTAATCAACCGTTCGAGCAAATACTACTAAACCAGCTCGTAAAAATGGTTTACGATGTACGTCGTGATGATGGAATTTTCAGAGAAACAATTTTAAGTCATGGCTTTGACCACATTCGGAAAACTTATCCGGCTCGCAGGGAGTTTTCTGCGGTTAAAGTAAGCATGACAAATCAAGCCAAGAGTGATGTGCCACATCATCTTGGTTTTCTTAAAAAGTAACTTATTTAACGTATATAAAGTACTAATCTTCAAAGCAAAGAGAGAGTGACATGGCACAGAAATTTGATGTCTGCGTATTAGGCGCTACAGGTTTGGTGGGTAAAACCATCATTGAAATATTAGAAGAACGTGATTTTCCAATCAATAAATTATACCCGTTGGCGAGTGCTCGTTCAGCAGGTGAATTTATTGACTTTAATGGTCAAAGTATTGAAGTACTCGATGCTGACCATTTTGATTTTAGTCAAGCGCAAATTGGCTTTTTCTCTGCGGGTGGCTCAATTTCAGCTAAGTTTGCTCCTATTGCTGGTGAAGCAGGGTGTATTGTTATAGACAATACTTCTGAGTTTAGATACGACGCAGATATTCCGCTAATCGTTCCTGAAGTTAACCCAAGTGCATTAGCTGATTATAGAAACCGTAATATTATTGCTAACCCTAATTGTTCAACTATTCAAATGATGGTCGCGCTAAAACCTATCTATGATGCTGTTGGTATTAATCGTATTAATGTTTCTACTTATCAATCAGTTTCTGGTGGTGGTAAAGCAGCAATGGACGAATTAGCTAAGCAGACTGCAGACTTGTTAAGCGGAAAACCTGTTGAGACTAAACATTTTCCTCGTCAAATCGCTTTTAATGTTATCCCGCAAATTGATGTCTTTATGGATAATGGTTATACCAAAGAAGAAATGAAAATGGTCTGGGAAACGAAAAAAATTCTAGGCGATGAAAACGTTCTTGTTAATCCAACCGCGGTTCGTGTGCCGGTATTCTTTGGTCACGGTGAAGCCTTACATATTGAAACGGGATCACCGATTTCAGCAGAAGAAGTTAAAGATTTGCTTGAGCAAGCTGAAGGTATTGTTGTTTGTCGTAATGACGAAGACTTTCCAACACAGATAGGCGATGCAAGCGGAAAAGATGCCACTTATGTTGGTCGTATTCGTGAAGATATTAGTCATAGTTGTGGGATCAATATGTGGGTTGTTGCTGACAATGTACGTAAAGGTGCGGCAACAAACAGTGTACAAATTGCTGAATTATTGGTTAAAGACTACCTTTCATAACATCCCTTTAATAAATGAGTTAGCGTTAAAGTTGAGTTAACCTTAAGATTTATTAAAGAAAAATCAAAACTCGTCGTTATAGTTAACGACGAGTTTTTTGTTTCATTATTACTAAAAAAATGTGTATTAACTTGCTATGATATAAACAGCAGGTGTAGGGTTGGAATAAAATTTGCTTTACTTTCTCTAGGCTTGAAGTGCCAAACAATTGGCAGTAAATAAAAATAATTAGGAAAACTTGATGCATCGATTATTACGCCTGTGCCTGTGGCAGGTAATATTTATAAGCATTACCACGTATAGTGTTTCTTTGTTCGCCTTTGAAGAAGGCGGTATTCGTATTCGGGGCCCCAAGGCGACGGATATGTTTCCGTACGATCAATACGGGCCTATTACCTCAAAAGATACCCTGTGGAACATTGCTTTAAAAGTTCGTCCAGACCCTACTTTGTCTGTTTATCAAGTAATGCAGGCGTTATATCAAAAAAATCCGCAAGCATTTAAAGAAAATAACTTAAACCATCTTAACAATGGCCAGTACTTAAAATTGCCGTCTGTTAGTGAGATGCGTGCCATAAATCCTCTTGCGGCAAAAAGTAAGTCAACCTCTGATGATAAAACATGGCAAAAGAAAGTTGCTAAAACTGTTAAGAAAAAAATTGTTCCTCCTGCTGAACTTGCCATTAAAAAGGAAGATTTAGACGCGACTAAAAAAGAAATCAATGCACAGCTTGAAGAAATAAACTCTAAGCAAACCGTTCGTTTAGAAACTATCCAAAATGATGTTTTAGATTCAATTGATGGCTTGCAGGCTATTCTTAAAGAAAATGCAGTTGTTGATGAAAAAATATCAACGGTGAATCAGCAGCTGAATGTTTTTAAAGAAGCTTCAACTATAGAAGATGAAAAACAAAACGCTCAATTAGCACTGATCATGTCACTTCAGCAAGAACTATTGAAAATGGCAGAAGCGAGTGAGCAAGCGTTATTATTAGAGAAGCAAAAAGCTGAACTTGAAAATGAAGGCATAACCTCGCAGCTTTGGTTTCAGATCTTAATGTCAACGCTACCAGCATTTTTTGTCTTGAGTCTTGTATTTTGGTTCTTGCGCCGTCAAAAAGGTGGAGAAACTGAAGCTGTAGCTAAGCCTAAAAAATCAAAAGCTGTTGCTCAAGAAAAAGCCAAACCAGCAGACACAGCTGAAGAACCTCTTGCTGCTTTAGATAACGAACTTTCACTTGATGATGAATTATCGCTTGATGATGAATTATCACTTGATGATGAACTTTCAATGGACCTAGGTGAGGATGAACTTAATTTAGATGATTCATTGTTTGCTGACGACGCAGATGATGGATTAGGTTCATTAGATGATGACGATGATGTTATTCAGTTAGATTATGATCTAGATCACTTGGACGGACTCGATGCTTTAGATGATTTAGAAGTCTTATCACTTGATAGCGACGAGTTAGAAGGTGGTGAGTTAGACCAAAGCGACTTAGATTCCTTACTTTCAGGTCTTGATGACGATGATGACGACGTTCCAGCGGATAAAGACCAAATTAATAACAATGAAAGTAAAGAAGAGCTGCCAGGCGAAGCATTAGAAGGTGGTGAATTAGATCAAGATTTATTGAATGACCTATTAAACGACATTGGCGACGAAGACGACGATAGTGCTTTAGAGGCAATTGAATCTGTACATGAAGAAGCTGCAACAGAACTAACCGACCCAGACGACATCGATGCACTAATGGATTCAATGGCCACCGCAGCGCCAAAACCTGAGCCAGAACCCGTAGACGATGCAGTTGATGATAGTACTGCTGAGCTAACCGACCCCGATGACATCGATGCACTGATGGATTCAATGGCCGCCGCAGCACCAAAACCTGAGCCTGAACCTGAGCCAGTAGAAGATGCTTCTGCTGAGTTAACCGACCCCGATGATATCGATGCACTGATGGATTCAATGGCCGCCGCAGCACCAAAACCTGAGACTGAACCTGAGCCAGTAGAAGATGCTTCTGCTGAGTTAACCGACCCCGATGATATCGACGCACTGATGGATTCAATGGCCGCCGCAGCGCCAAAATCTGAGACTGAACCTGAGCCAGTAGAAGATGCTTCGGCTGAGTTAACCGACCCCGATGATATCGACGCACTGATGGATTCAATGGCCGCCGCAGCGCCAAAATCTGAGCCTGAGCCAGTAGAAGATGCTTCGGCTGAGTTAACCGACCCCGATGATAACGATGCACTGATGGATTCAATGGCCGCCGCAGCGCCAAAATCTGAGCCTGAGCCAGTAGAAGATGCTTCGGCTGAGTTAACCGACCCCGATGATATCGATGCACTGATGGATTCAATGGCCGCCGCAGCGCCAAAACCTGAACCTGAGCCAGTAGAAGATGCTTCGGCTGAGTTAACCGACCCTGATGATATCGATGCACTGATGGATTCAATGGCCGCCGCAGCGCCAAAACCTGAGCCTGAGCCAGTAGAAGATGCTTCGGCTGAGCTAACCGACCCTGATGATATCGATGCACTGATGGATTCAATGGCCACCGCAGCGCCAAAACCTGAGCCTGAGCCAGTAGAAGATGCTTCGGCTGAGCTAACCGACCCCGATGATATCGATGCACTGATGGATTCAATGGCCGCCGCAGCGCCAAAACCAGAGCCTGAGCTAGAACCAGTAGAGGATGCAACTGATAATAGCACTGCAGAGTTAACTGACCCAGACGACATCGACGCACTGATGGATTCAATGGTTAAAGAAAGTGCCGTTGCTGAATTAAATGAACAAGCTGAAAATTTTGAAATATCAGATCCTGATGACATCGACGCCTTGCTAGATTCAATGTCCGCCCCAGAGCAGATGACAAAACCTATCACTGCCGATGATATCATTGATCCTCTTGATGAAATGGCTGCTGATAACTTAGATGAAAATATAGCGTTAACTGACCCTGATGATATTGATAGTTTATTAGGTGATATTCAGGGTGATGAAACTGCAGATGATACTGAGACCACAGAAGATGAAAATAAAGCGCTTATCGATAATTTTACCAATGAATACGTAGCGCCATTTTTATCGGTAGATTTTAGTGAGCTACTTAAAGATGACACCGAAGAATTAGTTGATGATACTCATGCAAGCCATGACGAAAGTATAAACGAAAAAAATAGCAATAAAAACAATGACTTGTCAGATGATTTAGACATAGATGCACTTTTAGCTGAGGTGGCTGAGGGTGACAATTCAAACGCTGATGATTTAGATATTGGTGACGATATACTTATTGATGGACAAGTTAATGAACTAGCGGCAGAAGAAGCAACTGATTATACCGATAGTGATGTATTAGCTGATTTATTAGCCGATGAAAACACCTCTGACGATGATGACAATAGTGAAATTGATGAGATTGAAGCACTCGATAATGTTGACTTTGATGACTTATTGGCAAACATAGAAGAAGAAAATCAGACAACACTTTCAGATGATCTCGACTTTTCAACTGACTTCAATGCTGATGACATTGACTTAGACGCTACTGATACCGATGATGAGATTAACATTGAAGGCGACAGCGAAGATGATTTCGATGTTGACTTAGATGATGTGTTAGATATTGGTGATGACCTCGATAGTGATAATAATTTAAATGTTGATTTTGACAATGATAATGAAGATGATTTTGTCTCTGTTGACTCTTTATTATCAGATAGTTTAAGCGACACAGAAGACGAAGAGCCCTACAATAAAACTGACTTTAATGTCGGGCTTAATGAGTTCCCTGAGTTTTCTGGTGATAACGCCGCCGAAGAAGAAGATGATAACGGTATTGCAGCTAAATTAGATTTGGCGAAAGTTTATATTGAAATAGGAGATAACGAAAACGCCGAAGTAATATTACAAGACGTAGTAGCAAAGGGCGATGCCCAGCAACAATTTGATGCTCAGCAACTACTTGATAATATTAGTTAATCGATAGACGTTATTTTCATTCTATAAAAGCCACTGTTGCGCCTATTTCTATTATATAAAAAAATTTTTTATATAATAGAAATAGGCGCAATAATAGAAAACGCCGAAGTAATATTACAAGATGTAGTAGCAAAGGGCGATGCCCAGCAACAATTTGATGCTCAGCAACTACTTGATAATATTAGTTAATCGATAGACGTTATTTTCATTCTATAAAAGCCACTGTTGTGGCTTTTTTTATATAATAGAAATAGGCGCAATAAT
>NZ_JACGVR010000097.1:0-429 GCF_014077325.1 Colwellia sp. BRX8-5 | reverse complement strand
TAAAACAACTTGGCTTTCCTAAGAAGGTATTAGGACATTCGGACGCGGGATGGAGCAGTCTGGTAGCTCGTCGGGCTCATAACCCGAAGGTCGTCAGTTCAAATCTGGCTCCCGCAACCAACTTACGCTTAAGTATAAAAAGCAAATTCTTAAGTTTGAATTAAAACAACTTGGCTTTCCTAATAAGGTATTAGGACATTCGGACGCGGGATGGAGCAGTCTGGTAGCTCGTCGGGCTCATAACCCGAAGGTCGTCAGTTCAAATCTGGCTCCCGCAACCAACTTAAGATATAAGTATAAAATCAGGTCGTCAGTTCCCTTTCAATTAGATATGGGCTCCGATAACCAACTTACGCTTAAGTATAAAAAGCAAATTCTTAAGTTTGAATTAAAACAACTTGGCTTTCCTAAGAAGGTATTAGGACATTC
>NZ_JACGVR010000102.1:0-358 GCF_014077325.1 Colwellia sp. BRX8-5 | reverse complement strand
GCACAGGCGTCATTGGATTGAACAACGCATTTTTACATTATCTCAGGTGTTTGCTATTGATATTTGTGCTCACGCTGTCATGAATAATCACTTACATTTAGTCCTTCATGTTGATAGTGAAAAAGCTAACAACTGGACGACGCTAGAAGTACTGTCCCGTTGGCATAAGTTGTTTAAAGGCACCCTGCTGACCCGTCAATTTCAACAAGAGCAATCATTAACTACATTAACCCCATTCGAAATGGAAATGGTTGAAGAAACAGCACAAGTCTATAAACAGCGCTTAATCGATATCAGTTGGTATATGCGGGCATTAAACGAGCCTATTGCTCGACAAGCCAATAAAGAAGATAAATGC
>NZ_JACGVR010000014.1:0-111726 GCF_014077325.1 Colwellia sp. BRX8-5 | reverse complement strand
TTTCGATTAGCGGTTTTTCTTTGTTTGGCGGTGAGATAGAGATTTGAACTCTAGAAGGGCTATAAACCCTTGCTGGTTTTCAAGACCAGTGCTTTCGACCACTCAGCCATCTCACCTGAATGTCTTAAAACAATTGCTTGCTTCAAGACGGGGCAGATATTAAGACCTGCAATAGCATTTGTAAAGCACTAATTTTACTATTTCTTCTTTATGTTCGATAAATCAGCAAGTGTGCGAAAAAAACAGCTATTTAGCGATAATTTACCATTATTGACGATTTACACAAAAACTTTACCTGTATTTAAATAATAATATTACCTGTTTATATCATGCTGAATACGTATGTAATTTGTTGTGTCAGTTTTTTGGTTGTGATTATATAACTTCATCGTGTGTTACTCTCATAAGAAAAATAATAAATGAAAAACAAACCTCAACTCAGTTTTTGGCAAATATGGAATGTTAGCTTCGGCTTTTTGGGCGTTCAATTTGGCTTTGCCTTACAAAACGCTAATGTCAGTCGAATACTTTCAGACTTGGGTGCTGATCTGCACTCTTTATCTTTATTTTGGTTGCTCGCTCCTATTATGGGCTTACTTATCCAGCCTCTCGTCGGCGCAGCGTCAGATAGAACATGGAATAAGTTTGGTCGCCGTAACCCCTATATATTAATCGGTGCCATATGCGCAACTGTCGGTATGTTATTAATGCCAAACGCGCCGTTATTTGTCTCTGTTATCACACCAATGATTTTTGGTGCGATGATGTTAGCGGTTATGGACGCATCTTTTAATATCGCTTTTCAACCTTTTAGAGCGCTAGTGTCTGATATGGTGCCCGATAATCAAATGAACAAGGGTTACGCTATCCAAGCCTTTTTGATTAATATTGGTGCCGTTATCGGCTCTATATTGCCATTTGTTCTTACAAATGTTGTTGGTTTAGAGAACACCTCACAGCAAGGTAGTATTGCTCCATCCGTTGTTTGGGCATTTTATATCGGCGCCACGGTTTTATTAGGTTCGGTGTTATGGACAGTTTTTAAAACTAAAGAATATTCACCTAAAGAATATTATGAGTTCAAAGGAATGGATGCTGAACAGGTTGCCAAAGAACAAGCCATTGAAAAGTCGTTAATTGAAAAACTAACTGACTTCGTTGGCCTAATGAAATCTATGCCCGAGGTAATGAAGCGTTTAGCACTCGTACAGTTTTTCTCTTGGTTTTCTCTATTCATTATGTGGGTTTATACCATGCCGGCCATTGCTCAACAGGTTTGGGGCATAGATGTAAAGTGGTTTGACCCTACCTATATTAGCTCTGTTGGTGGTATTCCCAATGATATCGCTGCGGCAAAAGGCGCAGCTGGTGACTGGGTAGGTATTTTGTTTGCAGCGTATTCTTTGTTTGCGGCCTTTTTCTCAATTGTGCTGGCCAAGCTTGCCAATACCTTCGGCCGAAAAGCGGTTTACTCGTTTTCCTTACTCGCCGGTGGCTTAGGTTATTTAAGCTTTATGTTTATCAATAACCCTGAACCAACTTTAGTCAATTTATTGATCACTGAAATCACGGTGCCACAAGGCGCGGTTACTTTATTTATTCCTATGATAGGTGTAGGTATTGCTTGGGCTGCTATTTTAGCAATGCCATACTCAATACTTGCTGGTGCATTACCTGCCAACAAAACCGGTGTATACATGGGGATTTTTAACTTTACCATTGCCGCGCCACAAATTATCTCAGGAATTTTTGCTGGCTGGATATTAAATTCAGTTTTTGAAAACCAGGCAATAAATATTATTATCTTAGCGGGTGTCTCTATGGTACTTGGTGCTGTATCCGTTTATTTTGTCAAAGAAAAAAGCGAGTAACCTCTACTCGCTTTTGTTTGTAGGTTAGGGCTCTACCTAAAATTTGTTAGTGAAAAACTAACCTACATAAACACTATAAAACATCAATTGCCACTGCCACAAGATTGACGAACCACAAGTGTGGTTGCCATCAACTCTGTTTTTGCTTCTTCGCCATTCACTAGTGCTAAAAGCTTTTCTACTAATAACTCCCCTGCTAACATCGTATCTTGTTTAGCTGTAGTTAAGGTCGGAAAAGTAAAACTAGCAACCGGAATATCATCAAAACCAAACACGGCTATATCTTCGGGTACGCGCATATTGTGTTCTTGCAAAGCGCGCATCGCACCCACGGCAATTAAATCACTGGCCGCCATAATGGCATCAAAACTTTCACCACCCTTAATAAGGTTTAATGCAGCGTTATGGCCAGATTCTTCGGTAGAAATCGCGTCAAATTGAAGTTGGGTATTAACGACTAAGTCGTGATCAGTTTGCGCTTTACAATGACCTAAATAACGATCTAAAAATTCAGGAGAGCCCGTTGAAACTCCGCCTAAAAAAGCAAATTTTTTGCGGTTATTATTAATGACATGTTCGGTGAGTTGATAGCCTCCTTGGAAGTTATCGCAACCGACAGAGACAACATCGAGGTCTTTTACTTCAGCCCCCCAACGAACGAAATGGGTTTCTTGCTCTATTAACTGAACAAGCTTTTCTTCGTAATCGGTGTAGTCACCATAACCCAACAATATTATCCCGTCAGCTTTACGGGTATCTTCAAAGTCAGCATGCCAATCGTGGCTCATTTGCTGAAAAGAGACTAATAAATCATAGCCCTTATTACCACAAGCTCGGGTAATGCTGCCTAACATTGACATAAAAAAAGGATTGATTAATGAGTCATCGTTGGTTGGGTCTTCAAACAATAGCAAGGCAATGGTGCCACTACGTTGAGTACGTAAACTGCTGGCGTTTTTATCTACTTTGTAATTAAGTTCTTTGGCAATGGCTTGAACACGTAGCCGTGTTTCTTCATTTACTAACGGACTATTACGTAGTGCTCTTGAAACTGTTGACTGAGAAACGCCCGCACGATAAGCAATATCAAACGAAGTATTTTTAGCTTTAACCATTAAATTAACCAATAACTTATTAATAAATATACTACTTAGATACTAACTTAGCCCCCTAGCCTTGTATACCTTATTAAGAGTAAAGCAAAAAATTACTCAGCTGATAAACGCCGACTTCCATCAAATTTTAAAGGTAGCGAGTAAGTCATCACCCTGAACTTTTCATCAAGCGCCAATAATCATCAAAAATGCATACGTATGCATGGCAAATAGTGCATAAATCCATCATGCATACGTATGTAGTTTATTGCTCTAATTTCTAACATCGGCATAATTTAATCATCACGTTATTTATTGTGGAAAGAATTCGTACGACTGATGCAAATAAAAAATAAGGATGAATAAAGTCCTATATATACGCCACAGATTTTAAATAAACAGGAAATAAATCAAAACGTCAGCAACGAACAAGACGGTTTTTGATGATAAAAATTTATTATGATAAATAAAAAAATAAAAAGTAGCACAGCTGATATTACCGCCACTGACTTAAAAAAACGCATTCAGCACCATTTGAACAGTACCTTAGGTGATCGCGTTATTTGTGAAGACGCCTACAAAAATACACCACAAAACAAGCAGGCTTATTGGCAAGCGACATCAATGGCGCTTAATGAAATTATTATTGATAAACTGCAAGCAAGTAAGGTTCAACAAGCAAAATCAGCGACTAAAAGTATTAACTACCTGTCACTTGAATATTTGATGGGGCGACTACTTTCTAACAACTTACATAATTTAGATTTATATAAAAATACCGAAAAGGCCCTTAAATCACTTGGTTTTGATTTAGCCGATTTATGTGAAGAAGGGGCTGATTTAGCCCTAGGTAATGGTGGATTAGGCCGTTTAGCCGCATGTTTTCTTGATTCATTAGCGACACTTGATTACAACGCTATGGGTTACGGCATTCATTACCAACATGGTTTATTCAAACAAAGTTTTAAAGACGGACACCAAATAGAACAGCCTGATATGTGGCGTGAGTTTGGTAGTCCTTGGGAAATTTGCCGTCCTGAATCTACCCAGCTTATTCCCGTTTATGGTTATGTTGAACAACAAGCACAAGCCGACGGTAGTTTAACATCGGTTTGGCGTGCAGGAAAAATGCTCAAAGGAGTTCCTTGGGATATTCCTATCGTTGGCTATAACTCGTCAACCGTAAATGCTTTACGCTTATGGGAATGTCGCGCAGACTCTGCCTTTGACTGGGATACCCTTAATCAGGGTGACTATCTACAAGCGCACCACGATCAAGTCAATGCTGAAACAGTATCTAAAGTTCTTTATCCTAATGACGAACACGATGCGGGTAATGAATTACGCTTTATTCAACAGTACTTTTTCTGTGCTTGTTCAATTAAAGACATTATTAGTCGTTATCAGCTGCAATTTGGTCCACTTACCCAAGGAAGTAGTACAAACTTTGCTGAAAAAGTAGCGATCCAACTCAACGATACCCACCCTACCATTGCCATTTTAGAGTTAATGCGCGTATTACTTGATGAGTATGACTTCTCATGGCAAAACGCCTGGCAATTAGCCGGTAAAGTATTTTCTTATACTAACCATACCCTGTTACCTGAAGCGTTAGAAAAATGGTCTGTTTCATTATTTGAACGTGTACTACCACGCCATTTAACTATTTTATATCGTATCAACGAAGCATTTTTGAATGATGAAGTGAATGCGATGTGGCCAAACAACGAGGCAATGCGCGCTCGCCTTTCAATTATTGAAGAAGGTGAACAACGTAAAGTCCGTATGGCACATTTATGTGTCATTACTTCACATAAAGTTAACGGTGTTGCTCAAATCCATTCAGACTTAGTAAAAAAAGATCTATTCCCAGAATTCAACCAACTTTGGCCAGAGAAATTAACCAATGTAACTAATGGTATTACCCCAAGACGTTGGTTGAAATCATGTAACCCATTACTGTCTGAATTACTATCAAAGCACGTTGACGATGACTGGGCTAAAAACTTAAACAGCTTATCTTCATTATCAACCCTTGCTGATAATGCCAGTTTCCAAAAGAAATTCATGGCAATTAAACATCAAAACAAAGTGGCATTAACCACTGAAATTAAAACCTTAACCGGTATAGATGTCAGCCCAGAGGCCATTTTTGATGTCCAAATTAAACGACTTCATGAATACAAACGCCAGCACCTTAATTTATTGCATATCTTAGCGCTATACCGCCGTTTATTGGCTGATCCTGACTTACCTATGCAACCACGCGTATTTATCTTTGGTGCAAAAGCAGCGCCGGGCTATCAGTTAGCCAAAGAAATTATTTACGCAACCAATAAAATTGCTGAAAAAATCAATAATGACACCCGCATTCAAGACAAATTAAAAGTGGTGTTTTTACCTAACTATCGGGTCAGTTTAGCCGAAAAAATAATTCCGGCAGCCGATGTTTCAGAGCAAATATCAACAGCAGGTAAAGAAGCCTCTGGTACTGGCAATATGAAGCTCGCCCTCAACGGTGCCGTAACCATTGGGACTTTAGATGGCGCAAACATTGAAATAGCTGAAGAAGTTGGCGACGACAATATTTTCATCTTTGGCTTAACCGTTGATGAAGTTAAAGCCCTAGATAACAAAGGCTACAACCCTTATCACTTTTATGAAACGAATAATGAAATCAAAGCCTGTTTAGACTGGTTAGACACGGACTACTTTACGCCAGGCCATATGGGAGAATTATCTTCGATTAAACAAAGTTTCCTTGAAGGTGGCGATCCATACAAAGTGCTGGCTGATTTTGAAAGCTACAGTGACGCTCAACAAGACTTAGGTGTCGCTTATCAAGACAAAAAACGTTGGGCAAAAATGGCCATTTTAAATACGGCGTTGATGGGTAAATTTAATTCTGATCGCTCGATTGAAGACTATGTGAAAAACATTTGGTTTTTAACACCGAGCGCTTAAGCATTAATTATTAAGAAAACTGAGGAAAATATATGAGTTTATCTGTAAATGACATCAAAGCTTTAGTCAGCGCTTGCCATAAGACACCTTACGAGGTTTTAGGGTTAAATGCTGACCAAAACACTCGTTATTTACGGATCACTTGCTATTTTCCTCACCTTAACGATATTGACGCTGTTGAGATAATGGCCTTAGCCCCTAATAAAAAATCAGCGCAACTTAATAGTAATGAACAGATAAAATCATTAGGTAAGTTGGTGAAAGTTCATCACAGTGGACTTTACTCACTTAAGCTACGTCGTAAAAAATTATTCACTTATAAACTCAAGCTGACCTCTGCAAACGCATCATGGTTAATTGACGATCCCTATCAGTTTTCAGCTACCTTAGGGGAGCTTGATATTTACTTGCTGCAACAAGGTAATCATCAAAAACCTTACGAGAAATTAGGCGCTCATCTGCAAAATAAAACCCTTAATGGCCAAAAAATTCAGGGTGTTTCGTTTGCTGTTTGGGCACCTAATGCCAGTCATGTTTCTTTGCTTGGTGACTTTAATCACTGGGATGAACGTAGCCATGCCATGCAAAATATCACCTTGGGCGATGTCGCTAGTGGCTATTGGAATATATTTATCCCACAAGCGTCAGTTGGGCAACAATATAAGTATGCGATTAAAGACAAAAACGGTAACACGTTACCATTTAAAGCCGACCCTTATGGCAACCAAGCCCAATACCGACCTGACACAGCGTCAATTATCAGTGCAAAAGACAATTACCTTTGGCAAGACCAAGATTGGTTAGCCAAACGTGAAAAACGTAACAGTAGAAACGCTGCAATTTCAATTTACGAAGTCCATTTAGGCTCTTGGCGCCGAGATAAAAATAACGAATTTTTAAATTACCGTCAGATAGCTGACCAGCTTATTCCTTACACTTTATCAATGGGTTTTACCCATATTCAGCTAATGCCGGTCAGTGAATTTCCATTCGATGGTTCATGGGGATATCAACCGGTTGGCTTATTTGCACCAACAGCTCGGTTTGGTAATGAAGCTGACTTTCAGTATTTTGTTGATGCCTGTCATCAAGCCAATTTAGGCTTATTGATTGATTGGGTACCGGGACATTTTCCAAGTGATGATCACGGTTTAGCGACCTTCGATGGTACTCATCTTTTTGAGCATGAAGACCCCAGACAGGGATATCACCCCGACTGGAATACCCATATTTATAATTACGAGCGTGTTGAAGTTGCTAATTTTTTGCGAGCAAGTGCCCTGCATTGGTTAGATAAATACCATGTTGATGGCATTCGCGTTGACGCAGTTGCCTCGATGCTTTATCTCGACTACAGCCGCAAAGAAAATGAATGGATCCCTAACATCCACGGAGGCAGAGAAAACTTAGCCGCTGTCGACTTTTTAAAACGCTTTAACGAAGAACTCTATCAACAATACCCTGGTACATTTTCTGTTGCCGAAGAGTCTACGTCATGGCCGGGTGTTTCTCGCGCGACCCATGATGGCGGTTTAGGCTTTGGTTATAAATGGAATATGGGCTGGATGAACGACAGTTTACAATACATGCAGCGTGAATCTGTGCATCGTTGCCATCACCATAACGAACTTAGCTTTAGCCTAGTTTATGCCTTTGATGAAAACTTTATTCTGCCACTTAGTCATGACGAAGTCGTTCATGGTAAAGGCTCTATTTTACAAAAGATGCCTGGCGATGATGCTTGGCAACAGTTTGCCAATATACGCGCTTATTACAGTTTTATGTGGGCACATCCCGGTAAAAAGCTACTATTTATGGGCTGTGAATTTGCCCAAGGTAAAGAATGGGATCATGACCACGAACTTGATTGGCATCAACTTGACGTTCACTGGCACAGTGGCGTACAGCGACTGATTAAAGCGTTAAATAAGGTTTATTGCAACACGCCAGCACTCTATGAAAAAGATTGCCAAAGCGAGGGTTTTAGTTGGTTAGATCATCAAAACAGCGAACAATCAATTTACAGCTTTATTCGTTTTGGCAATGACGCCCAAGAGAATGCGGTTGTCGTGGTATGTAACTTTACCTCACAAACCCATCATAACGTTAAATTAGGGGTACCAAAATCGGGAGAGTACGTCGAATTACTTAACTCGGACGCTGAAATTTATGGCGGCAGTAACACCTTGAACCTAGGTATTTTACCGAGTGTAGAATTGGCCTGGCAAGGTCAGCAACACTATATAGACATTACTGTACCCCCGTTAGCGACAGCGATGTTTATCCTCAAAGATGTACGTTTACCACTTGAGGGTAAATAATGACAACTTGCGCAATTAACACTGCATACAAAGTAACTTCGGGGCGTTCGTATCCGATGGGTGCTTCACTGGCTAAAAGTGGTCTGGGCTGTAACTTTGCCCTATTTTCTGCACATGCAACAAAAGTAGAGCTTTGTCTATTTTCAGGTGACGGTAAATATGAACTACAGCGCATTGAATTACCTGAGTTTACCGATGATGTTTGGCATGGTTTCGTTGAAGGGATCGCAGAAGGTTGTTTATATGGCTACCGCGTACATGGTCCTTTTGAACCTCATAATGGCCATCGTTTTAATGCTAATAAATTATTGTTAGACCCCTATGCTAAAAAATTGCACGGTAGCTTTATCCGCAGCGACCTTAATTTTAGTTATGATCTAAAAAGCACCCAAAAAGATTTAACCGTTGATAATCGGGATAATTCGGCGACTATGCCAAAGTGTGTGGTTGTTTCACCATTACTGTTTAGTCAAACGCATCCACAAGTTCGTCGCCGTGACACCATTCTTTATGAATTACATGTTAAAGGCTTTACCCAACAAAATCCCGATGTACCCATTGAGCTACGCGGAACATTCGCGGGTCTTGCTAATAAAAAGGTTTGCCAGTATTTAAAGTCTTTAGGGGTAACCAGTATTGAACTGCTACCCGTGCAACAGTTTATTAATGAGGACTTTGTCCAAGACAAAGGGTTAACTAATTACTGGGGCTATAACACCATTTCATTTTTTGTTCCGCACGCCGCTTACTGCCACTCAGGTGAGGTTGGCGAGTTTCGTTCTATGGTTGAAACTTACCATGAAGCAGGTATCGAAGTTATTCTTGATGTGGTTTATAACCATACGGCAGAAGGTGATGAACTTGGTCAAACGCTGAGCTTTAAAGGCATAGACAATGCTAGTTATTATCGTTTACACCCAGCTGACAAACGCTATTATGAGAATTTTTCAGGGTGCGGCAATACCATTAATGTGCAGCACCCTCGTGTTATTCAACTGATCACTGACAGTTTGCGCTACTGGGTAGAAATCATGGGCGTTGACGGTTTTCGTTTCGACTTAGCGCCAGTACTAGGGCGCGATGCACCTGATTTTAAAGCCAACAATCACTTTTTTACCAGTATAAGACAAGATCCTATCTTATCAAGAGTTAAACTTATTGCCGAACCTTGGGATGTCGGTCATGGCGGCTATCAACTAGGCCGTTTTCCCAATAGCTGGTTAGAGCTAAACGATCGTTTTCGTGACTCTTGTCGACGCTTCTGGCGAGGTGAACAAGGCTTAGTTGCAGAGTTTGCTAAACGTTTGCACGGCTCAAGTGACATTTTTGAACAGCCCAGTCGTCGACCTAGTGCCAGTGTTAATTTTATTACTTCACATGATGGTTTTACCTTAACCGATTTAGTGAGCTTCAATAACAAGCAAAACAAGGCGAACGGCGAACAAAACCATGACGGCCATAACAGTAACTTTAGTAATAATTTAGGGACTGAAGGGCCAACCGACAATTGTAGAATTAGTCTTTTACGCCGCCAGCAAAAACGCAATTTACTGACCACCCTCTTTATTGCTCAAGGCACGCCGATGTTACTCAGTGGCGATGAACTCAATAATAGCCAGCGCGGTAACAATAATGCTTACTGCCAAGATAATGAAATATCGTGGCTAGATTGGCAAAGCCCACAAGCACAGCAAGAATCAGATTTTGTTAAAAAATTAATTGCACTGCGAAAAGCACATCCGCTATTAAACAGAACACATTATCAACACGGTGTAAAAGTAAGTGAACATACCGGTTTAGCTGATATCAGTTGGTTAAATTGTCACGGTAAAGCGATGACTAAAGACAATTGGCATGATCAATCCATCAAGTGCTTTGCAATGATGTTAGCCAATACCGAACGCTCATCTACTCCTGAACATCAGCAAGACGATGCCCTACTGATTATTTTTAATGCTCATCAGCGCAGTATCAACTTCTTATTGCCAGTACTTAACGGTTACTGGCAAGTGCTCATTGATACCGCTGTTGATAATCAAGAATACAGTTACGCTGACAAAAAATCGCCAAAAAACATTAGACACCCCGCTATTACTATTGCTGAACATAGCTGTGTGGTATTGCGGTATTTACATAGCCCAAAAGACAAATAGCAATACGGTTCTGCGTTAAGTAGTTGAATCGTAGATAACAAAATCACCACAAGCATTGGCAAAAGTATTCCTTTAGCCACTCAAAAAGAATAGAGTATTAAACTTATGAATTTGATAGAAAAACTTGCCGACCTAGTTGGCTTTCACAGAAGTTACACTGATAGTTATGGGCACCAAGTTCCGGCAAACGAAAGTGCTAGGCATAGCCTACTTTGTGCTATGGGTTATGACCTGTCTAATAACCATACTATCAATAACAGTATTACAGCCTTACAAGAAGATAGCTGGCGTAAAATGTTGCCTGGCGTCCATATTGCTAAGCTTGAAGAACACAGTCACACTATTATTATTAGCCTACCGGTAGATGAAAGTTTAAAAGTTACTTGGCAGATAACTACTGAGCAAAGCGAAATCTTAACGGGTGAAGTGTTGGTTAGCGAGTTAATTTTCCAAGAAAAAAATCAGCTTGCCGATAAAGAATATCGAAAGCTTGCCTTAACACTCCCTTTGTTATCGCAAGGTTATCATAAGCTTAAGCTGAGTTATGGCCAACAAACAGCAAGTTGTCATTTGATTTTTGCGCCTAAAACTTGTTATAGCCCACAGGAAGCCTCACCAGAAAAAATGTGGGGATATGCTGCGCAGTTATATTCACTCAAAAGTGAAAGTAATTGGGGAATGGGCGATTTTGGTGATTTAAAAACACTGGTTAAAAATTCTGCCGAGCAAGGCGCTGCCGCCATAGGTTTAAATCCGTTGCATCCCTTGTATCAAAATAATCCCGCACATCGCAGCCCTTATTCCCCGACCAGCCGTTGTTTTCTCAATAGTTTGTATATTGATGTTACCCAGGTACCTAACTTTTCAAGCTGCAAGGCCGCTCAACTTCGCTTTAACAGTGATGAATTTCAAGCAAAAGTTAACTTCGTCCGTAACACTGAACTTATCGATTACCCTGGCGTTGCTGATGTTAAATTTGAAATTATTGAATTACTCTTTGAAGACTTCATTCAAGCGAATAATGACCAGAATGTAAGCGCGACCTACCAAGAGTTCAGCGACTTTAAAGCCGAGCAAGGCGATGATTTATTACTGTTAACCACCTTTGACGCCTTATATGAGTATTTTAGAATGATTGATTCTAATGCTTATGGTTGGAAAATGTGGCCGAGTGAGTTTCAATCACCACATTCAGCACAAGTCGCTGCTTTTCAACAACAGCATGCTAAACGTCTTGATTACTTTGCTTTTTTGCAATGGCTAGCTCATCGCCAGTTAACTGATGTTGCCGCATTAACAGAACAAGCTGGCATGCCGATTGGTTTATATCTAGACCTTGCGGTTGGTTGTGACGGCTCGGGCGTTGATGTTTGGTCTGATAAAGATGTTTATGTGTCTGGTGCAGCGGTTGGTGCTCCACCCGATGCTATGAATACCTTAGGGCAAGATTGGGGGCTAACGCCGATTAACCCAGTAGCACTGCAGCAACAAGGATATTTACCCTTAATAAAGGCACTGCGCAGTAATATGCAATATGCAGGTGCTTTACGTATTGATCATATTTTAGGTTTAATGCGTCAATATTGGGTAGCGCCGGGCATGAAAGCCGATCAAGGTGTTTATATTACCTTTCCATTTAAAGATATATTGCGCATTATTGCCCTTGAATCTCGTCGTAATGACTGTGTGGTTATCGGCGAAGACTTAGGCACGGTGCCCGATGGCTTTAGTGAAATAATGGCCGCCGCAGGTTTACTATCATACAAGGTGCTATTTTTTGAGCGTTGGGAGTCGGGTTTATTTAAACGCCCGGAGTTGTATCCAGCCCAATCTATGGTAACAGTGTCAACACACGATTTACCTACCCTTACCGGTTGGTGGACTGGACGTGATTTACATTGGCGACAAGCATTGAATCTATATCCATCAGACGAAATGGGCCAACAAGAACGCCAAGCTCGTATACAAGACCGTAGCTTGTTAGTTGCAGCATTAGCAGACTTAGACGTTATCGATGTAACAAAAGCGCCGCAACAAAGTCCGGCAATAATCAATACTGAATTATCAATTGCCGTCCAGAAATATATGGCGAAAGCACACAGCCATATCCAACTTATTCCATTAGAAGACACCTTAGAGATTGTTGAACAAGTTAACATTCCCGGCACTATCGATGAACACCCTAACTGGCGTCAAAAATTACCGGTAACTATGACTGAGTTTTGGCAAAAAGATTCTGTTAAATTGCTTGCACAAGCGATGCAAAAAGCCAGACCAAAAAGCTAATATTAGTCATAATGTCGATTTTAATGAACACAATAATGGATGAGAATATAATGATAATAACAAATAGTACATTCACATTAAAAAAATCAAAGATTGCGCTACTTATCTTAAGTGGCCTATTTCTTAGCGCTTGTAATGAAACTAAGCCAATTCACATAGAAAAATCAGCCAGCTTAAGTGAGGCAAAAGCCTTACCACTTAAAAATGCTGACGATTTAGCTCCTTATTTAAATAGAAATATACAAGATGAAGTTTTTTACTTTGTTATGCCCGACCGTTTTTATAATGGCAACACCGATAATGACCAAGGTTCTAAGACCGACATAATATCTGCTGGTGGTTTTGATAAAGCCGACAAAGGCATGTATCACGGCGGTGACATTCAAGGTTTGCAGGCTAAACTGCCTTATTTGAAAGGTATGGGGATTAGCGCTATTTGGTTAACACCTATTATGCGTAATCAGGCCATGCAAGGTGATTCTTCGGGTTATCATGGTTACTGGATCTTGGACTTTAATGAAATTGACCCACATTTGGGCAGTAATGAAGATTTAAAACGTTTCATTAACGCTGCACATAAAGAGAATATAAAAGTATTTTTTGACATTATTACTAACCACACCGCTGACGTTATTAAGTATGTTGAATGTCACGGCGAAGATGGCTTACAGTATTTGATGAAAGAAAATGATGGCTGTTTATATAAAACACTTGCTCAAGTGGCAGCGGGTGATACTTATCAAGCCGTTATTCCTAAAGGCCAAGAAAACCTTAAATCACCCGCTTGGTTAAATGATAAAAAATATTATCACAACCAAGGAGATACAACCTATGAAGGAGAAAACTCGATATATGGCGACTTTAGTGGCTTAGATGATATTGATACTAACTCACCTGAAGTGGTTACAGGCATGACCGAAATATTCAAAAATGTCATCAGTGAATTTAAACCTGATGGTTTTAGAATTGATACCGTAAAGCACGTCAATATAGAGTTTTGGGCAGATTTTGCCCCTGCGCTTGTTGACCACGCAAAAGCGATTGGTATTCCAGAATTTTTTATGTTTGGTGAAGTATATAGTGGCGATGTTAAAGAATTAAGTGCTTATACCACTGTAGGTAAAATGCAGTCTGTACTTGATTTTTCCTTACAATTTGCTTTACAAGACACCCTTATTAAACAGCAAGGAACACATAAACTTGTTGAGGTGTTCGAGAGTGATGCTTACTATAATGACAGTGACAGTAATGCCAATCAGTTGCTTAACTTTACCGGTAACCATGACATGGGACGTTTTTCAGGCATGTTGAAAAGTAGTGATTTCAACTATAGCGAAGCAGAAATTATTCAACGCACCTTGCTAGCCCATGCGATGGTTTACTTTCTGCGTGGCGTGCCAATTGTCTATTATGGCGACGAGCAAGGTTTTGTTGGTGATGGCGGAGATAAAGACTCTCGCCAAGACATGATGCCTTCCTTGGTAGACAGCTACAACGATGATGATTTACTCGCAAATATTAAAACAACCGCTGATGACAACTTTGATGAAAATCATCTATTTTATAAGACATTTGCTGAGTATGCGGATATCTATTATCAATACCCAGCACTTAGGTTTGGCGAACAAAAATTCATAAATGCTGATAATAAGCCGGGGATTTTTGCGGTATCTCGTACATTAAAAGACGAAGAAGAAATCATTATTGTCTTTAATACAGCAAAAACAGAAAAGTCTGTAGCGTTAGGCTTTACCCTCAAAAATGGCGAAAAAATATACCCAGCCTTTAAAAATAATGAGTTTGTCGATGGAACATTAACCGTTCCCCCGTTAAGTTTTGCTATTTATCAGGTCAGGTAGCTGAAGGTTTAGTATTTTTTGCACAGATAAAGAAAAACCAAGGCGCTATGGGAGTGTCCTTGGTTTTTAATTTATTCTTTAATTAGTAAACTATTTCATTATTTGCTGTTTCACCTCCTTATCTTATTTAAATAAATGATTGAACACACCTTTACCTTCACTTATACCAACACTTAATAATTATTAGCCACTTGCTCGGTGTTACTGTGCAGCTTTATTACCACACGTCGGTCATAAAAACTGACTTCTTGTTGAGTGTTAGCCACTACCGGCGCTTGCTCACCAAAAGCAAACAGTTTAATGCGTTCTGCTTTAACGCCTTGGTCAATTAAGGCATTTTTAACGGTGTTAACACGAGCAATAGACAGCGCTTGGTTTGATTTTTTATTACCTTGTTTATCGGTATAACCCGATAAATCGATAAAGAGTTTTGGCGATTGTTGTAACATTTCTGCCAAAGCAACGATTTGACTTTTATAGTGCGGCTGTAAGTCACTAGAGCCAGTTGAAAATTGTAAACTCATCAGTAAATTTTCAGCTTGTAGTTGACTGGCATTTTGGTGTTTTTTATCAAAGTTTTGTTCTAAAACCGATAATTCTAATTGATGATTTTGTTCAGAGCGTTGTAAATTGCGGCGGAACTCGTTTGCAGCCTGCAAATAATCATGCTCTTGCTTTTTCAATGACGCCTGTAGTTCACTCAAATTTTCTTTATCGTTTTGTGTTTTCGCAATAAGTGTACCGGTCGCTCCCACTAAAATAGCGCCAATAGGACCACCAAATATCGCGCCAATGATCATGCCGCTACCTAAGCCAATACTTTCTTTATCTCTGTCACTAAGTTCAACCGAATCGCTTGCTGTTAAGTTTGACTTTTCAAAGGCGTATGCGGAATGACTTAATGTCGGTGCAGCAATAAGCGCTGTGATTAAGAAAAGTTTCGCTGGGTTTAATTTACTGTTAATTTTTTTCATGTTAATTCCTAAATGATTAAGGTGTTTTTTGTTGACGAGGTAATTAAAACAAGAAAAATAGGCTTTGAAACGACACAAAAAAGGCAAAGTAATGAGCAAATGTGGCAACAATGTGGCAATTACAACAATTGCGCGCATTTATAAAAAAACTCTTATATAGTGCCTTAAAATAAGTTAACCAATAGAGTCGTATAGAGTGTTAAAACGAATTGCCATAGTCGAAGATGAAGCCGCTATAAGAGAAAACTATGCGGATGTGCTGCGTGTTCAAGGTTATCAAGTGCAGACCTTTGCTAATAGAGAAAACGCCTGTAAGGCCTTTGCAATAAGTTTGCCACACCTTGTGATATTGGATATTGGCTTAGAGCAAGAATATGACGGCGGTTTTACCCTATGCCAATGGCTTAGGAATATATCAACGACCTTGCCTATTATTTTTTTAACTGCGCGTGATAATGATGTTGATACGGTGTCAGGATTGCGTATTGGTGCTGACGATTATTTAACTAAAGATATTAGCCTGCCACATTTATCAGCGCGCATTGCAGCCCTCTTTCGTCGCCAAGAAGCACTAAAACAGCCAACTGCTGAAAGTAGTTTACTCACATTAGGGCCGCTAACTATCGACAATCAACGAATGAGCATTGTTTGGCAACAACAAAGTGTTGATTTAACGATCACCGAATTTTGGATGGTCTTTGCCTTAGCTAAAAACCCCGGACATGTTAAGAACCGTCAACAACTGATGAAAGACTCCAACATCTATGTCGATGACAGTACCATTACTTCCCATGTAAAACGTATTCGTAAAAAATTTAACCAAATAGATAAAGACTTTAACTGCATAGAAACAGTTTATGGCATGGGCTATCGTTGGAACAAAGATGAAAAATAAGCTCAATTTTCGTTTCGGCTTACGAACTAAGCTTTTACTCCTGTCTAGTTTTCTCTTTGCCATTCCCTGGTTTGGTTATCAATACGTATGGGAAATGGAAAAGTATTTACGCTTTGGTCAAGAACAAACAATCATAGGAACAGCAAGAGCCCTCGCGACTTCGTTGCATGAACGCCCTAACCTTTTTAATAACCAAGCCAGTTTCTTACCCGATGTTGAAAAAGGTAAAGACCTTTACGGTTATCAGTTATCCCAAGCGATAAATCTCGACGGTTTACCCAACGACTGGCCAAGTTTTCAAGAAAAGTCCCACTACTATGGGGTTAATAACCAGCTTGGTCGGCAATTAAGCGTTGATAAGCTCACTAATCATTTCAGTGCCGCTGTTGGAAAATATGATAAATACTTATACTTTTTTATTCAGGTGATCGACGATACGGTTATTTATCGTGATGAAAATGCTCGAGCCATCAACAAAAATGATCATCTGGAATTATCATTCAACGATATTAATGGCAATTTTCAACGCTTTATCGTCAGTAATAAAAATCAGGGCTGGCTTGCTGCCTATCGCATTAATGATCTTGAAAGTAATGAACGGCTTCAATTTCCAAAGCCCGTTAGCTTCATTCAGGGCCAATGGCGCAATACCGAGCAAGGTTATAATATTGAACTGCGCATCCCTTTAACTAAAATCAGCGATCGCTTAGCCTTTGCCATTCATGATGTCGATACGCCATTAAGTGCAGCCACAACAATAATAGGCAGTGCAGATCCAAGTAGCGCAGCAACCTTAGGCACCATTTTGGTGCCGTCACCTGAAATTGAACGCATAGTAAAGGGCATGAGTTACACACAGTCACGTATTTGGGTGGTTGATCAACATCATCGCGTACTAGCAAAAAGTGGCGACATAAAAAAAGCCAGTGGCTTATGGCAAAAAAACATCAATAACTCTGATAACGATGGCTCTTGGTATGCTTGGACACAAAAATACTTACAACCGTTATTTCAACATTTGCTCAACAAACCTCAAGATGATTTTATTGACCGTCTTTACGACACGCAAAACCTAACGGGTGAACATATTGAAGCCGCACTTGCGGGTATGCCAAAATCTCAATGGCGATTAACCACAGATAAAAAAGCGGTAATCATATCAGCTGCATACCCTATTTATATCAGTGATAAGGTCAACGGTGCGGTCATTGTTGAAGAAACAACCAATGGCATTCTCAGTGTACGAAATAAAGCCTTAGAGAAATTGTTTACGTCAATTTTAGCGATTATGTTATTGGGTGCTTTCGCTTTTTTCTTTTTTGCGTCACGTATTTCAAATCGCATTCGCCAACTGCGTAATCAGGCAGAAATTGCTATTGATGAACACGGTCGAATCAATAACGAGATAGCCGAGAGTATGCAAGTATCAACAGCCAATGATGAAATTGGCGACCTCTCTCGCAGTTTTTCTACGGCAGTAAATCGTTTAAGCCAGTACAATCATTACTTAGAAAATATGTCGTCACGACTCTCACATGAACTCCGCACCCCGATAGCGATTGTTAGAACATCCTTAGAAAATTTGTCTTTACAAGCCTTACCTGAGAAAAGTTCCGCTTACATTGACCGTGCCCAAAGTGGTATTAATCGCTTAAACAATATATTAACCAATATGAGTGAAGCGACTCGTCTTGAACAAATGCTCAATCAAACTGACAAGGTCAGTTTTAATGTCTTTGACGTGCTTAATGGTTGTGTACAAGGATATCAGCAGATATACCCTAACTTTACTATTGAGTATTTGGCCTCAGATAAAAAAGTAATGTTGGCGGGATCGCCTGAGCATATAGCGCAATTATTAGATAAGGTTGTCACTAATGCCGTAGAGTTTAGTGAAGATAGTAAACTTTTCATAACTACAGCGTTGAAAAATAAAGACATCACCATTCACGTTAGCAATAACGGCACGTTATTACCCGACACGATGGAAGAGCGACTTTTTGATTCTATGGTTTCAATGCGTGAAACACCGCAAATGAAAGAAGATAAGACCCCTCATTTGGGATTAGGCTTATATATTGCCCGTTTGATTTGTGAATTTCATCAGGGGCATATCGTGGCAAGTAATCATCATAATCCGCAAGGTGTCACGGTGTCGATTACTTTGCCATTGCAGGTAAAGTAATTATTTACTCTATACCTAAATATTTATGTACTTGAACGGATAAACGCCAATTATTTTCAATACAGCTTTTTATTGCTAACGCTGTTGCCCGTTCTTTTTGGCTAATCGGTTGCAAATAAACTTGGGTGTTAACAATATTATGTTCGGCTAATAACGCTTTTAAGTCGTCTATATGCTGCTCAGTCGCCACTGGATGTTTAATTTCATTGGCACGTAACATCGCTGAGTTTAATATTTTGTAGCCACCCTTCATGTTTACTTTGGGTGAAACAGTCACCCAGCACTTATCCGTCACCTGTATTTCAAAAGTACCCGATGTTTCTAATTGACAACTAAAACCATTGGTTTCAAGTACTTGGCACAGAGGGAGTAAATCAACCATCGCTGGCTCACCGCCTGTGATAACAATGTGTTTGGCTTGATAACCTTCTGCCGTTATCATCGCTAAAATATCTTTAACCGTAAGCGCTGACCACGTTTGAGATTCAGCTTCTTTTGTTAACATAGCATTCGGTGTTACTTCATCTTCAAGGTTTATTGCCCAAGTATGCTTAGTATCACACCACGAGCAAGCAACGGGGCAACCTTGTAAACGGATAAAAATTGAAGGTTGACCGGTAAAAGCGCCCTCTCCTTGAATAGTTTCAAATAATTCATTAATTTTGTATTTTACGGTCATCGGGGTTTTTGCCTGTTTATTGCTGGTGTAAATTGAAGTAAAATGCGCGATATTAATTATACCCTAAGAGACTTTAGAAATGACAAACAAAGTTGTTGTTATTTATTCTGGTGGCATGGACTCATTCACTGTTCTTAATCGCGCCTTGCATGATGGCAAAGAAGTGTTCGCATTAACCTTTGATTACGGACAGCGTCATGTCAAAGAAATTGAATTTGCCAGTACGGTTTGTCAATCACTTGATGTAAACCATAAAATTATCGATATATCATCTATTAATCAATTACTTGCTGGTTCTTCATTAACCGACAATATTGATATTCCTGAAGGTCATTACGAAGCTGAAAGTATGAAATCAACGGTTGTACCTAACCGTAACATGATTTTGTTATCACTTGCGGTCGGTTATGCCGTTTCAGTGGGGGCTAGCCAAGTTTATTACGGCGCACATTCAGGAGACCATGCAATATATCCTGATTGTCGTCCCGAATTTGTAATGAAAATGAATGAGGTGTGTAAAATAGCTAACTACGAGTCAGTAGAAATATTTAGCCCTTATTTAACGGTTACTAAAAGTGATATTTTAACCGATGGATTAAAAATGGGCTTAAGCTATGATAATACTTGGACGTGTTATAACGGCCGTGAAAAAGCCTGTGGAAAATGTGGTGCCTGCCAAGAGCGTTTAGAAGCTTTCAGTGATAATAATGTTACCGATCCGTTAAGTTACGAATCTTGATAAATAAAAGATAAAACACGGCAAGGTGTTTTATCTTTTTTCTGTACTGACCAAAGAAATATTACGCTTAAAGCTTATGAAAATAAGGCATTGTGTAGCTTTTCAACGGTTTCATTTGCTTGTTTCTCGTCGACTAAGAAACATAAGTTATGTTCACTGGCGCCATGACAAATCATCCGCACGTTTATCCCTGATATAGTTTCAAAAATACTGGTACCAACGCCATTACTGCGATGCATTTTATTTCCTATAACCGCTATTAACGATAAACCGTGCTCTACGGTGACTTCACAAAGCTGTTCTAATTCTTCAACAACGGTTGAATTTAAAAGCGCTTGCGTCGACCCCGTTGGATTATCAAAGGTTAGCGCAATACTGATTTCACTGGTGGTAATTAAATCAACACTCAGTTCATGTTTGGCTAAAATACCAAAGACTTGTGCAAGAAAACCACTAGCATGTAGCATAGCAGGACTCTTTACCGTTACTAATGTTTGCTCTCTACGTAAGGCTATTGAGCGGTATATTGGGCTCGATTCAACAAACTGTTGAATGCGTGTACCCCCCTTCTCTGGTTCCTTACTTGAACCAACAAAAACCGGAATATTCTTTCTCATCGCAGGAATGAGTGTTGCCGGATGAAGAATTTTTGCGCCAAAGGTCGCCATTTCAGCCGCTTCGCCAAAACTGATTTCTTTAATAGCACGGGCATGCTCGGTAATACGTGGGTCTGTGGTAAAAATACCGACAACATCAGTCCAAATAGAAAGATTATCGGCATGTAACGCTTCGGCTAAAAGTGCCGCACTGTAATCAGATCCACCACGGCCTAGGGTTGTCGTATGACCGTCCTCGTCTTGACCAATGAAACCTTGGGTAACGATAACTTTATCAACCAGCAAAGGCATAAGAAATTGCTGTGCGTTATTAGCGAGCATCTCAAGGTTAACAACGGCTTTACCGTATAATGCGTTGGTTTTCATAACTTGGCGAACATCAAACATTTCGCCATTAACACCAACAGATTTAAGGACTTGTGCAAAGATACATGAACTCATTTGTTCACCAAATGACAAAATTGCATCGGCTATGCGTGGGCAATAATTAAGTGATTGCGCGTTAGAGAACTCGCTTAACTCATTTAGCAGTTGATCAATTTGAAAGTTTAGCTGTGTTTCTTCAGCTAAATGTTGGGTAATATTAAATTGGATAGCGCGAATACTGCTAATGATTGTTAATTGTTCATGCTGAGATACATCTTTTTGACTTAAACGAACCAGTAAATTAGTAACGCCTGAACTTGCAGATACGACAACAACTTTGTTACTTGCATCGTTTTTAATGATCTGAGCGCATCGTAACATCGCTTGATGATCAGCTAGACTTGTGCCGCCAAATTTTGCAACAGTAAAAGGTAATAATGACATCTAAGGTCTCCCTAATTAAGCCCCCAGTAATAATTATAGGGTAACTTTATAAACTTCAAGGAAGAGCATGGCTGAATTAAGAAGTGTTCTTGGTAAGATAAACTAAACTTTTCAGCCAGAAGCTCTCCACCATAATCTAATTAGCACTTAACATACTAACTAGAGGTGACAATCCTAGGGATTCAGCCCTAGTAACCGAATAAATAACGCCACTCGCTAATTACTCTCGGCAATAGTCTCCCTCAATAACAGTCAAAAGAATGGTGGTTCTTCGTGTTATCTACCTAGCTACTGCTCCTCTTCTGGTTGATTATTAAAAACATACAATTTGAGTATTTATTCTAATAACCGACATGTGGATTAAATCCTATCTGTAATAATAAATCAACAGGCTAAGTCGATCTTTTTTAGAAATAATAGCTTAATAGTATTACCCATAGTTCAACTAAAGCATGGCTAGGCTTTTATATAAAAATTAACGGTTGCTGCAGCGCATTAATTTTATACCACCGACATCCGTTGAAAAACCAAGATTTTTATAAAAGCTCTCCAGTTCAGGTAAGCAATATAATTCAAAATGTTTTACTTTGATTAATTTATCATGGTTTTTAACCAGGCTCATCAATTGCTGACCGATACCATTACCGCGATGAGAGGCGCTTACAATCACATCAAAGATTATTGCTTTATAGATAAAGTCGCTTAGAATTCGCGTAAAACCAATGAGCTCATTGTCTACATCGAGAATACCAATACAAATTTGAGAACCACGAATACAATTTTGAGTGTCTTCGAGTGAGCGTTCTTTACCCCACCATACACTTTTATAAAGCTGGTGAACTTGCTTTATATGGTCGTCAGAAAATCTATAAATTATGGTCATCTTTAATTTTTAAACTCAATATTCACTGACCTATTAACAGACAGTAATTAGCCAGCAACATTATTTAATAAGGGTAACACCCGCAACTTCTACCACTGTTTTTGCATCAGCACGTTCAATAACTTTTAATAGTGTTGTTTGAATAGTTTCATCTTTTCTCGCATCACCTTTACTGGTAAATTTTTGCTCTTGTGGAGCATCACCTTCAGCGGCAATAAAACCAACCACAACTTCAGTAGCACAATCAGCTGACTGACCAAAATAAGCTAATGAAATTTGTGGGTAGCCTTGAAATCCTTTCTTAACTCTTTTATCAATACGTTTAGTCGATTTGTCTAAGTTCATAATAATTATCCAAAAAATAACGCGATATTCGCGCGAATAAAACAATAGTTATCTAAAGTCATAAGTGATTTATCAATATAAGCTAACCCACTACAACACATGCTGAACCCATAAGATGAATATCAATACTACATGAGGAAATGCAACAGTAGGCCTAATTGATTGACAGGCATATTCTTTAATTAAGGTAAGACCTGATAAGCTAACTTTATGATATTCAGAGTTAAATTGACATACATTTTCACTACTGTCGGCTGAAATATATTTTTCCAGCTGTAAAAGCCGTGTCTCAATACGTGATTGAAATGTCTTCCAAACAGCATCTTGAAGCCATAAAACGACTAAGATTAAAAAGATAGGAATCGTGATTACATTCGATATAATGGCTATTAGTAAAACGATAACGGCAATAAGTTTTATATAAAGCGAATGTTTCTCATAGCTGTCAAACTGATTTTGGAGTAAGGACCATTCTGAGCTGAATTTATTTTTTTCCATTTTTCCCTCTTATAATGAGAATAAATTTTTGCAACACGTAGCACGATACAATAAGTTTTTAATTAAAATGTAAATAATAAAAACTAAAATCGATTTGTATACGTATAACTAACAGTAACCAACTCAATGGTAAATAAAATGTTTGGGATATTTAAAAAAGACCCGATAAAAAGATTAAATAAACTCTATGAAGCTAAGCTTGAACAAGCGATGTTTTCGCAAAGAAATGGAGATATAAAGTCATATTCGATGATCACTGCTGAAGCAGAAAAAATAGCCGTGCAGATTAAAGATTTAGAAAATTCACAAAAGAACTAACGCGCTAATAGCGAACACCCCGCCACTTCATTTAAGGTGATGGCGGGATTTTATTGTTTTCCCTTTTAAACCCGGTATTTATCTGCTTGCGGTCTTCAGTACACTCAATTGATTAATAATTCGTAATGATCAGCCTTTTTGGTAAAGCCAACCCGTCTCAAGTAAAGTTCATGAGCATCATCTGATGGCTCGACGATTAAATGTTTAATACCTTCTTGTCTTAGTTGATTTTCTTCAGCAGAGAACATAAATTTGGCTGCTTTAAAATCTCGGTCTTCGGGAATGATATAGTCGAGTAGCACTTCAACCTTACCGTCCTCATCTAACTCCCGATAAGCAAATAATCCTACGGGTTTCATGTTCCTAAACAATAACAATACCACGGCATCATCAAGTTGCTGCCACTGAAAGTTTTTACATAAGCCAATGATATCTTTACCGTAACGTTCCTTTAACAAGTTGAAAAAAGATGATTCCACTGATTTTAATTTAATTAAATCAAATTGATCTTTTTCTTGATAAATACGGATTAAATAGTATACATCAACCAAAGCTATCCAACCGTTTAAAATAAAAACAGGGTAGGCATCAATAAAGTACCCGTAAACACTAAAGGCAGCAGCACCAAATAAATTTATCCAACGCAATCGTTTGATATTAGACATCATTAACGATAAGGCAATTAGCACACTTGCAACATAACCAAAGGCTTCTAACAGGGACATGACAATACTCTTTTAGTAAAACAACGGGCATAGTATAATAATCTGACCAATTGGTCAGAAAAACACGATTAGATCTTGACACATGAGTCAGGAAAACACAATATATGGCTATTAAATGTATTAAACAGCTAGTTATGGCTCAACTATAATACTAAATAAAAGCAATACATAGCTATGCTATTAGCAACCAATTAACAAATTAAAAAGCATGGACGTTTACATAATTGTTACCTAATGCTTTTCAACTCAATTATTATCTAAAGGGATCACTATGCACTTACCTCAAAATATCATTCGTCAAAAACGTAATAAACAAGCTTTAACTGTAGATGAAATTCAATGCTTTGTTGACGGTCTTAAAACAGGTGATTTCACCGATGCACAAGTTGGCTCTATGGCTATGGCTATTTGGCTTAATGGCATGACAACCGATGAAGTTGTTAATCTAACCATGGCTATGCGTGACTCGGGTACGGTTGTTGATTGGCATAATAAATTAAACAAACCCATTGTAGATAAACATTCAACGGGTGGTGTTGGTGATAAAGTAAGCTTAATGCTAGCACCAATAGTCGCGGCATGTGGGGCTAATGTGCCAATGATTGCAGGACAAGGTTTAGGTCATACTGGTGGTACGGTTGATAAATTAGAGGCCATCCCTGGTTTTAATGTTCGCCCTAGCCTTGCAGAGTTCCAAGCAACAGTTAAAGAGCAAGGCACAGCAATTATTTCACAAACCAAAGATTTAGCACCAGCCGACAAACGTCTTTATTCAATTCGTGACGTAACGAGCACAGTAGAATCCATCCCATTGATCACCGCTTCTATTTTATCAAAAAAATTAGCAGCTGGCCTCGAGTCTTTAGTCATGGATGTAAAAGTAGGCAATGGCGCGATGATGGCCGATATTGAATCAGCTCAAGCATTAGCTCATTCAATTGTCTCAGTCGCCAATGGCGCAGGAACACCGACACAAGCATTAATCACTGATATGAATCAACCGCTGGGAACCACAGTGGGTAATGCGCTTGAAATACAAGAAACTATAGATTATTTGACCGGAAAATATCGTGAACCAAGGTTGCATGAAGTCACGATAGCCCTTGCTGCTCGAATGTTATTAACCAGTAAAATAGCCCGTGATATTGAACAAGCAACAACGTTGGCCGAAGAGGCATTAACATCAGGTAAAGCCGCTGAAATATTTGGCAAAATGATCACCGCGATGGGTGGCCCAGCTGATTTATTAACTCACAGTGAAAGTTTACTGCCTAAAGCTAATATGACTAAAAACATCGTCGCCTCAAAAGCTGGTTACATTGGCATTATGGATACTCGTGCTATAGGTATGGCATTAGTAGAAATGGGTGGTGGTCGTGTCGACCATAATCAAAGCTTAGATTACAGTGTCGGCTTTAGTGATATTAAGCCAAAAGGCACGAAAGTCGCTGAAGGTGACATCATTGCTATTGTTCATGCCAAAGATGACGCTCAAGCAACTCAAGCGATTAAACAATACTTAAGTGCGGTTGAAATTTCAGTAGCGCCAGTTATTGTTGAACCTGTGATACATCAACTCATTACCTAATTATTGATACTCAACTGAGATGAATCCATTATTAAGGCGACTGTAAAGTCGCCTTAACTTTTTATCCCCTTCTTTAAATAAATTTATAAAATGAGAACAATTATGTCGAGAGCAATTATTTTGGTCATTGACGGTTTTGGCTTAGGTCATGCCCCTGATGCAGAAGCTTTTGGTGATGTTAACGCCAACACCTTTGCAAATTTAGCTGAAAAATTTCAAGAAATTAAAGGACGCCCTTTAAAGCTTCCTCATTTAAGTAAACTGGGCTTAGTTAAGGCTTGTCAACAAGCGTCAGGTCGCACGCTTTGTGTTGAACCCGTTAAGCCAACGAAAGGGGCTTATGGTTACGCTGCTGAAATAAGTACTGGTAAGGATACCCCTAGTGGTCACTGGGAAATGGCAGGAGTGCCGGTTTTATTTGATTGGACTTACTTTACTGATAAGAAAAATAGCTTCTCAGCAGAACTGATGGCACAAATAAACCAAGCCACAGGTTATGCTGATATGTTAGGAAATTGCCATGCCTCTGGTACCGATATTATCGCTAATTTAGGCGAACAACATATAAAAACAGGTTTACCTATTTGTTACACCTCAGGCGACAGTGTTTTCCAAGTTGCCGCCCATGAACAACACTTTGGCTTAGATAATCTTTATAAATATTGTCAACAAGTGCGGGTAATACTCGATCCGTTAAATATAGGACGTGTGATCGCTCGCCCTTTTATTGGTGAGATTCCTGCCGATTTTGAGCGAACAGGTAATCGCAGAGATTATTCAGTATTACCTCCAGCGACCACCGTATTAGAAAAATTAACGCAAGCCGATGGTACGGTGATAAGTGTCGGTAAAATTGCCGATATTTTTGCGCATCAGGGTATTAGTATCAAAACCAAAGCAACCGGACTACCTGCGTTATTAGATGCAACGCTCGCACATATGAAAACCGCAGCAGATAAGAGTATTATTTTTACCAATCTAGTTAATTTTGATCAAGACTTTGGTCATCGACGTGACCCTGTCGGGTTTGGCGAAGCGTTAGAATATTTCGATGAGCGTTTAGCGGAGTTTTTAGATCAAATGGCTGATGATGACTTACTGCTATTAACCGCTGATCACGGTTGTGATCCTACTTGGCCAGGCAATGATCATACGCGTGAATTCGTGCCAGTTATCGCTTATCACAATCATATCCATTCGATAAACTTAGGCCAACGCAATAGTTTTGCCGATTTGGGACAAACTTTAGCCAGTTTATTTACCTTAGACGCAATGGATTATGGTCAGTCTTTTTTAGACGAACTAAAGTTTTAATCATTGAAGCCTTAACTCAAGGACCCTAGTTGGTCCCTTGATAAACGTATTTACTAACAATAAATTGGCTTTTCAATTTGCCAACAGATTTAACAACACTGCCTGATATCAACAGATTAAATAAAAAAACCGAGTAAACTATTATTGATACATAGTCTTACTCGGTTATTAATCATTGATTTTTATTGAGTATTTAAAGAAGGCCTAATGTTACATCAATGATTTATTAGCATCTCGGTATTGCGCAAGGAGTAATTCTGTCGAACTGTCTGAAAGTTCAGTATTATTAGGCTGTCCAATGCGAGATAATATATCATCACCTAATATTTTCCCAAGCTCGACCCCCCATTGGTCGAAGGAATTTAAGTTCCAAATAACCCCTTGAACAAAGACTTTATGCTCATATAAAGCAATTAGCGTCCCAAGTTGGTATGGTGTTAATCGGTCAAAGGTCAAGGTATTCGATGGTCGATTCCCTGGCATTTCTTTATGTTTGGCAATCACTTTGGCTAATGCTTCTTCCATACCTGAAGCGACAAGTTCATCATAGGCTTGTTGATGTGTTTTACCTTGCATTAGCGTTTTACTTTGTGCAAAACAATTGGCAACGAGCATATCTTGGTGACCGTTCATATTATGTTCAGCAACTAATGGCTGAATAAAATCAACCGGTACTACTGACGTACCTTGATGTAATAACTGATGAAAAGCATGTTGACCATTCGTGCCTTCTGCGCCCCAAATAACCGGACCGGTAGTACTGCTGACAATTTCATTATTAAGCTGGCAGCTTTTACCGTTAGACTCCATGTCCATCTGTTGTACATACGCAGGAAAACCACGTAAATAATGACTGTATGGTAATAAAGCATGAGTTTGACAACCAAAAAAGTTATGGTTCCACACCCCTAACATCCCCATGAGTACCGGTAAGTTTTGCTCAAGCGGTGCCTCTTTAAAATGCTTATCAAGATCGGCAGCACCTTTTAGTAATTCAGTAAATCCTTGATTACCTATTGCCATCGCAATAGGCATGCCAATAGCTGACCATAATGAATATCGTCCCCCAACCCAATCCCACATCGGAAAAACATTGTCACCATTAATACCAAATTCGACCGCTTTAGTTACATTGGATGATATGGCAATAAAGTGTCGGTTTAGCTGCTCAAACGTAACACCATAGTCATAAAACCATTGGCGAGTAGACTCGGCATTCGTCAGAGTTTCCTGAGTATTAAAAGACTTTGATGCGATCAACACCAAGGTTGTTTCAGGGTTTAAATGAGTTAAAACATCATGTAGATGATTTCCATCTATATTGGCCACAAAATGCTGTTTAGGCCCACCTTCAACATAAGGTTTTAATGCAGTAGTCACTATTTTAGGCCCTAAGAAAGAGCCACCAATACCTAGATTTAAGACATCAGTAATAGATTTACCACTATAACCTAACCATCTCTTGTCACGCACTTGGTTAACGACTGCTTCTACCTTAAGGCGCACCGCTTTGATTTGAGGTATAATATCAACACCGTCAACAAGTACAGGTGTACTGTCTTGTTGTCGCAAAGCTGTGTGTAATACCGATCTGTTCTCAGTATTATTAATCGGCGCACCAGCGAACATCGCCTCTCTTTTTTCAGCTAATTGCGCTGATTCGGCTAACTCGATTAACAAAGCGCGCGTTTTCTCAGTAATACGATTTTTTGAATAATCTAAATTTAAGCGACAAGCACTAACCGATAAATTTTCTGCTCGTAGTGGATCACTGGCAAACAAGTCACGCAAATGGCTACTTTTTATCTCAAGCAAGTGTTGTTGAAGTTCTCGCCACTTATCGTTAAAAGTATCCATTAACATGAGTGTTGTCCTAAAGTGTCGTTAAAAGTATCCATTAGCATGAAGGGTTTCCTAAAGTTATCTTAAAATAATTGGCTTAGTTGTACTTCGAGCTTGCACTGGTCAATGGCAAAGTTACGAATACCTTCTGCTAGTTTTTCTGTTGCCATCGCATCTTGATTCATTTCCCAGCGAAACTCAGCTTCAGTTAATGCTACGGGTTTATCTTGAACACGAGTTGCAGGCATTAATTGCTGCGTTATACCTTGATAATTATCTGATAATTCACTCATTAATGGTGGACTGATCGTTAATCTGTCACAGCCAGCAAGGGCGATAACTTCATCGATATTACGAAAACTTGCGCCCATCACCACAGTATTGTAGTCATGCTGTTTGTAATAATTAAAAATTTCTGTAACAGAAATCACCCCAGGATCTTCATTGGCTAAATAGCTATCACGACCAGTATCTTTTTTGTGCCAATCAAGAATTCGACCAACAAAGGGTGAAATTAAATACACTTGTGCTTCAGCACAAGCTTTTGCTTGAGCAAAACTAAATAACAAGGTTAAATTACATTGAATCCCCTCTTGCTCAAGTTGTTTAGCCGCTTGAATACCTTCCCAAGTTGACGCCATTTTTATCAAAATACGTTCTTTACCAACACCGGCTTCTTGATACATAGCGATAAGTTGACGAGCCTTAACAATACTTGCTTCTTTATCAAAAGATAAACGTGCATCAACTTCAGTAGAAATACGACCGGGTACAATCGCTAAAATTTCTAAGCCAATTAATACTGATAATTTATCAGCCGCAAGACTGACTTCAATGGCCTTGTCTTTAGTCTGACTTTTTGCCCAATTAACAGCTTCTGTCAGTAAGTTTTGATAAGCAGGTATAGCAGCAGCTTTTAATAATAATGAAGGATTAGTCGTCGCATCCATTGGTGAAAATTTTGCTATGGCTTCAATATCCCCCGTATCAGCAACGACAGTTGTCATGGTTTTTAATTGTTCTAGTTGAGATAGTTGTGCTTGCATAATAATTCCTGTTAAAAAGTTTCTGTTTATTCGTTTGTTTATTCGTTTAAATTAATGAGGTAAATTAGATAAAAATTCCCGCAATAGTTGCGCTCATCAGGTTAGCCATAGCCCCAGCGAGAACCGCTTTCATGCCAAGCTTAGCAATATCGGGGCGACGAGAAGGTGCCATGTTACCCATGCCGCCCAATAAAATAGCCACGGAAGATAAGTTAGCAAAACCACAAAGTGCAAAGGTGATAATGGCTTGGGTTCTGGCACTTAATTGATCAGCAACAGTAATAAAATCTAGATAGGCGACGAATTCATTGATGATAATTTTTTGACCAAGGAAACTCCCAGCCATGTTTGCTTCATGCCAAGGGATCCCAATAAGATAAGCGACCGGTTGAAAAATATAACCTAAAATCAGTTGTAAGCTTAGGTTTTGTAGGCCGAACCATTCTCCAAAGCCACCTAGCAAACCGTTTACCATCGCCAGTAGAGCAACAAATGCTAATAACATAGCACCAACATTTAGCGCGAGCATCATGCCATTAGATGCTCCGGTGGCGGCTGCATCAATAACATTAACGGCCTCTTTAACATCGCTTTTCATATCGTCTAAATTGTCGTTCGGCTGTTCAGTTTCAGGCACTAACATTTTTGCCATAAGCAAGCCGCCAGGGGCAGCCATAAAGCTAGCAGCGATGAGGTATTTTAAATCAATACCAATACCAGCGTAACCGGCGACTACCGAGCCTGCTACCGATGCTAAGCCACCCACCATTACCGCAAAAAGTTCAGAGCGGGTCATCTTAGGCAAAAAAGGTTTTATCACTAAAGGCGCTTCGGTTTGACCAACAAAAATATTTGCGGTCGCTGACATAGATTCAGCTTGACTGGTTTTAAGAAGTTTTTGCAAACCACCACCAATAAACTTAATTACCAACTCCATTACACCAATATAATAAAGCACGGCAATCAACGCCGAGAAAAAGACGATGACGGGTAAGACATGGAAAGCGAACATAAAGCCTAAGCTTTTTTCACCTATTTGTTCGCCAAATATAAAGCTAATACCGTCATTGGCATAGCCAATAACATTAGATACACCGCTAGCAACACTCAACAAGATATCTTTACCTGCGGGGATATATAACACAAAAGCACCCAGAGATATTTGTAACACTAGTGCACCAATAATCGTTCGCCAATTAATGTTCTTTCTATCTGACGAGGCGAAATAGGCAATAGCTAAAAGGACAAAAATCCCCAAAATGCTGCGTAGTATATTCGTATCCATGTTATTCCCTGTTATTTTGATTTTATTATTATTTTGATGACAATGGAGACTAAGACCAAATACAGCATTTTATTTATTTTGAGTATTGATATTAAAAACCTGACTATATAGTCAGGTTTTTAATCTAAACTAAGATTCTACTTAGGTCAATAGGATATTATCGAATAACCACCAATTACTCGGATACTACAACAGCAATAATTATCGATAATATTAATGATGATCCCACTAGCAATTTAGTTGATAAATTGAATCTATAGACAGGTCATAACAACGAGGTTAAAATTTTAATGTATTGCTGTTATTTACCAAAAAAAATTAATTTTTATAGTGCTATTGACGGCAATTAAGATAACTTAAATCACTATATCAACTACTTATGATTGTTAGTAAGACTGCTGCACTATCTGCGATAAGTCATACCTAGTTGGTCAAAGTTAGATTGCTAAAGGCTTTAGCACAGCCAACTCCAACAAATAAACACAGTAATATTAGCGTTTATGTTATGACACTTCTCAACCCCTCTTCATTGCTGTCTGTCTTAAGACTCGCTTTTCATGGTCAGATAAGAAAGCCATTTTTAACGCGTTATCTTGTAATGTACGACACTGCGCTTGACTAAGCCCCGCTTCAAGTGCCGCATGCTGATATTCATATTTTATGTCACACCCCTGCACAGCAGGATCGTCACTGTTGAGGCAAACAAGTAAACCTCTATCAAGAAATGTTTTAACGGGATGCTGACTGATATTTTTGACTGTCCCTGTTTGATAATTTGACGTTAAACATGATTCAATGGCGATATTATGCTGATACATATAATCCATTAATTTTTCATCACCCACAGCGTGAGTACCATGGCCAATGCGGGTTGCATGTAATTCATTGATAGCCTGATAGATACTCGATGCTCCATCCGCTTCACCGGCATGAATAGTCACCTGTAAGCCGGCTTTATTAACCAAAGCAAAGTGTTCAACAAAGAGTTGGCCTGGCTTGCCTAACTCATCTCCAGCCAAATCGACCGCGACAAGTTCATTTTTGTGTGCAAGTAAGGCATGTAACTCCTCAAAACAGGCATTAACACCAAAGGTACGACTTAAAATACCAATAAGGTTAATTTGGACAGGAAAATCTTTTTGCGCTAACTTTACGCCGTCGACCACTGCAGCAACCACGTCGGTGACATTGAGCTTATGTTCCATAGCCATATAATAAGGAGAGAATCTTAATTCAGCATAATCAAGCCCTTGCAAAAAAGCGTCTTCAACGTTTTCATAAGCGATACGTTTACATGCCTCTAAATTAGCTAACACGCTAACGCCATAATCAAGTTTTTGTAAAAAAGAGACTAAGTTACTTTCTTTACCTTGAATTTGTACATGCTGTAATAAATCAGTCAAATTATCTGCGGGTAATTCGATACCATGCTGTTGTCCTAATGCCAGAATTGTTTTTGCTCTTATATTGCCGTCTAAATGGCGGTGTAAATCAATAAAGGGAATATCTCTAAACATTCTACTATTCCTTAACATTTTATCTGTTTATACTCATGGACAAAGAAAACTTGACCATATGGTTAATTTATTTTACATTCTAAACATAACCTGACACAAGTGACAAGTTATGTTTGATTAATGACTTATTCACCTACTAATATAAGTACATGAAATTGTGATAAATATATGAAATTTAAAATACAATTACTGACTAAAATTAAACATAAAAAGACCTATAAACCGCTGAAAATTAATTTTATTCAGCTAGCTTTACCGCTTTTATTAGCTGTTTTTGTCACTCAAGCATCCGTTATTCAACCTGCAATAGACCAACAACCTCACATTAGAGTAGCAACATTTAATGTCAGCATGGACGCAACTAATTACCTACCTAACAATAAAATAGGGTCAGGTGTTGAACTTATCGCTGCTCTTAAAGACGATCGTCAACAAATTAAGAATATTGCTGAAATTATTCAACGTAACCGCCCTGATATTATTCTCCTTAATGAATTTGACTATATTGCCGACCCAAAACAAGGCGTTGAAATATTTTTAAAGCAATATTTAGGTAAATCACAACAGGGAATCGCCGCCATTGATTACCCTTATTATTATTTTGCACCGGTAAATACTGGTGTAAGCACACCTTTTGATTTGGACAATAACGGTAAAAAAACTAATAACCTTGGCGACGCTCAAGGTTATGGCCACTTCCCAGGTCATTTTGGTATGTTGGTGCTATCTAAATATCCAATTGTTGAGGATAATATTAGAACTTTCCAACATTTCCTTTGGAAAGATATGCCCAATGCCATAGTGCCAATCAATCCAAGTACGAAAGAACACTGGTATAACGAACAAGAATGGCAAATGCTGCGTTTATCGTCTAAATCGCACTGGGATATTCCGATTAATGTCCAAGGTAAACTTGTTCATATACTAGCAAGCCACCCTACACCACCGGTGTTCGACGGTGAAGAAGACCGTAATGGTGCTAGAAACCATGACGAAATACGCTTTTGGCAAGATTATATTACCCCCAACAAAGGCAATTATATTTACGATGACCAAGGTGGTAAAGGTGGCTTAACATTAGATAGCCGCTTTGTTATTTTGGGTGATCAAAACGCCTCTAAAGATGAAGGTGCTGCCCGTAAAGAAGGTATTAGTAACCTTTTAGCTAGTCCTTATATTAACAATGATATGACACCTGCTAGTGTCGCTGGGATAAAAAACAGTAACAGCCCTTTTGCTGCTAATCATACCGCTGGTTGGGGTATGCAAGCAGACTATGTTTTACCTTCTCGCCTTGGTATTAACCTACAAAATAATGGTGTTTTTTGGCCAAAGAAAGACAGCCCACTCTATCGCTTAATTGAAACCCGCTCCGCTTCATCTGATCATCGTTTGGTTTGGGCTGATTTAACTTTAACAGCCAAAGATAAGCAGGCTAAAAATATTATCATGGTTATTGGCGATGGAATGGGACCCGCTTATACCACGGGTTATCGTTATTATATGGATAATATAAATACGCCACGGGTAGAAACAACTATTTTTGATGAACTGCTAACAGGCATGGCCAGTACTTATCCGGTTAATAGCCAAGGTTACGTTACCGATTCTGCCGCAGCCGCTACTGCATTATCTACCGGTTATAAAACCTATAATGGTGCGATTGGCGTTGATGTAAATAAAAAACCATTATTAACGCTAATGGAGCGAGCAAAACAATTAGGCAAGAAAACGGGCTTAGTGGTTACCTCCCAAATCAACCATGCAACTCCTGCTGCTTATTTTTCTCACAATGAAAGTCGCAAAAATTATAATGAAATCGCTGACAGTTACTTTGACGAAAAAATTAACGGTCACTTTAAGGCTGATTTAATGCTCGGCGGTGGTAGCAAATATTTTATTCGCCCAGACAGAGACTTAGTCAGCGAATTCAAGCAGGCAGGTTTTCAATATATTGATGACTTATCAAAACTTACTTCGCTTAATAAACAACAATCGGTATTGGGTTTATTTGCTGAAGTCGGACTACCTTGGACACTTGACAATAAAAATGAAAACCATCTACTGGCAATGGCTAAAGCTGGTGTACGACATTTAGAAAATAATCAAGGTTATGTACTACTTGTTGAAGCAAGTCAAATAGACTGGGCGGGTCATAGTAATGATATTGCTGCTGCTATGGCTGAAATGCAAGATTTAGCCGAAACACTTACTTGGTTGAATAACTATGTAGAAAATCGTCATGACACCTTATTAGTTGCCACGGCAGATCATAGTACTGGTGGCTTAACCCTTGGTGCTAATGGCGATTATCGTTGGCAGCCTGAATTTTTAAAAAACCTATCCGTATCACCTAAAAGTATTGCAACAAAATTAGCGCATCAAAACACAGCTATTTCTGCTCAGCAATTAACAGACGCACTCGGCTTTATTATTACCGACCAAGAAGCTAATTTGTTTATTGGGTGCAGCGATGAAAAATCTATCTATGAGCAAATTAAATTATTAATTGATGCAAGAACTAATACCGGTTGGACTTCTAGTGGCCATACCGGTATTGACGTACAAGTCTTTGCCACCGGGAATGGTGCTAAAGCCTTAAACCGTCATCAAACTAATACCGACATAGCTAAGCAGCTATTTTTGGTGCTTGAAGGCAATTAACTAAGATTCACTAATGGTCATTAATGACTGAATAATACTAACGAAGAGACTCAATACCATTGAGCAAACAACCTAAAGGAAAATTATGAAAATACAAATGTTAACAGCGGTACTCGGCCTTAGCGTGCTTTCTAGTCATGCTAATGTTGTGATCACTGAATATATTGAAGGTGGAGGTAGTAATAAAGCCATTGAGATTTCTAATCTTGGCAGCGAAAATGTCGACTTAGCCGCGGAAGGTTATAAACTCGACCTTTATTCTAACGGTAAAACAGAAACAACTAACGGTATATCATTGCAAGGCGTATTAGTGCCAGGCTCGAGCATTGTTGTTTATAACAAGGATGCCACTGCCGAATTTAAATTTGATGCTCCTCAAGGCCTTGAAGATTCAAGTGCCACTTACTTTAATGGTGATGATGCCCTATTACTTTCAAACGCTAATGGCGTTGTTGACAGTTTTGGACAATTAGGAACAGACCCAGGCAGTAACTGGGGTGAAGGTGATTTTTCTACTAAAGATCATACTTTACGCCGCTTAACATCAGTCACTGAAGGTGATACTACCTCTGACGATGCTTTTGACCCCGCGACACAATGGGCAACCTTTCCAAAAGACACCTCAGACGGTTTAGGATGTTCTGGTATAGCAGCCTGTGATGGCAATCAACCCTTACCGACTGAAGGCGGCGCATCCACTGGCCAAGGCATTGTTATTATCACTGAGTATGTTGAAGGCGGTGGCAGTAATAAAGCCATTGAAATATCTAACTTAGGTACTGCAGATGTAGATTTAGCGGTAGATGGTTATAAACTAGAGCTTTATGCAAATGGCAAGACAGATTCACCAAATGAGCTATTATTGCAAGGTTTACTTGTACCTGGCTCTAGTATTGTTGTTTATAATCAGGCGGCAACTGAGCTATTTAAATTTGATGCTCCTCAAGGTATTGAAGACACAAGCGTAACTTACTTTAATGGTGATGATGCTATTTTACTTATTAACAATACCGGTATTGTTGATAGCTTTGGCCAATTTGGTGTTGACCCAGGTAGCAATTGGGGTACCGGTGATTTTTCAACAAAAGATCATACCTTACGTCGCCTAAACTCGGTTACCGAAGGTGATGCCACTGCTGATGATGCTTTTGACCCAGCAACACAATGGGCTACTTTTGCTAAAGATACTGCTGATGGTTTAGGCTGTAGTGGCGAAGTAACTTGTGATGGTTCACAAGCTTTACCTACTGCTGGAACGCCTACTGGTGATGGATCAACACCTGCTACAGGAATTTGTACAAACTGCCCTGATTTAGCAAAAATAGCTGACCGAACGACTTATGTCGAAGCCACTTATTATAGCCAAGCAAACGCTGCAGAAACCGCCGATTTACGTGCAGCAATCACAGCGGACATCAGTGTTAATCATAAACAGCTAACCTACTCAGAAGTATGGACCGCGCTAACCAGTACCGATGAAGATGCTACAAATGCTGATAACATAATTTTACTCTATTCTGGACGTTCAATTGCCAAAGCAGATAACGGTAGTGGTTCTGCTTCAAGTAACCAGGATTTTTGGAATCGAGAGCATACATGGGCTAAATCACATGGTTTTCCAGAGACTAACCAATTAGGTTATACCGATATTCATCATTTGCGCCCTACTGATATATCGATGAATAGTGACCGTGGTAATCGTGATTTTGATATTGGTGGTACCGCTAATACTGAAGCGCCTGAAAACAGAAGCACAGCAGATACTTGGGAACCAAGAGATGACGTTAAAGGTGATGTTGCCCGTATGATGTTTTATATGGATGTACGTTACGATGCAGGTACAGAAAGTACCATGCCTGATTTAATCTTAGTTGATACTGTTGGTACAGCAACGAGCAAATTGAGTGATGGTACTGGCAAACTAGGTAAATTGTGTACCTTGTTTGACTGGCATTCACAAGACCCCATAGATACCTTTGAAATAAACCGTAACCACACTATCTATGAGTTTCAAGGCAACCGTAATCCTTTTATCGATCACCCTGAATGGGTCGATAGTCTTTATGCTTCAGCTTGTGGTGCTGCTAGTGATGGTGGTGATGCTAATGCAGCACCAACCGTTTCAGCTGGTGATGAACAATCAGTTGCTTCAGCTGCTAACGTAACACTAACCGCAACGGCTGCAGATAGTGATGGCAGTATTGCTAGCTATGTTTGGACACAAACTAGCGGTAAAGTTGCTGATATTGCTGTTTATGACACAGCTACCATTACTTTTGTTGCACCGAAAGTTGGTAAAGATGAAAGCCTAATATTTAACGTGACTGTTACTGATGATCAAGGTAAAACAAGTTCAGCCGCTGTTACTATTAATGTCGCCGCTGAAGTAATAACAAAGGAAGACACCAGTGGTGGTACTTTTTACTTTTTACTTACAGGACTTGCTCTATTATCGTTAAGAAGACTTAATAAGTAGGTTACAACTCACCTTCTTGTTAGCAGAATGAGTTGCATTAATGATAAATTAATGCAACTCGCATCTCGCAACTGCCAGCAAAACCTCTCCAAGTAATAAAGTTCTTTACTGCTCTACCAAGCTTACTCATACTTAGATATAAAATAGTTTACTGCAGATAAGAAAACACTAAAACAAGGATTATGTAGATGATAAATAAAAGTTTGATGGCTGTTATGGTCATTACACTCGCACACTTGCCGATTAAATCAGCATTAGCACTTGGCCCTAATGGGCATCGTATGGTTGCCAAAATAGCAGAAGATAACTTAGAACCTTCGGCCAAAAAGGCGCTAATGCAGCTAACCGATGGTGCACCATTAGCTCAAATGGCTAATTGGCCTGATAACATACGTTCAGATAAAAAATGGGATTATGCTAAGCCTTGGCATTATATTTCTATTGATGATGACGAAGTATTTAAGGGGCTAAAAAGAAATGAAGATGGCGACATATTAAAAGCTTTAGCTGATTTTGAAAAAAAACTTCGCGATAAAAAAATCACCAAAGAAGAGAAATGGCAAGCACTAGCTTTCTATATTCACTTTGTTGGCGATATTCACCAACCGCTTCATGTTGGACGCAGAGATGACCTTGGCGGTAATAAAATAACCGTAAAATGGTTTGGAAAACCAACAAAACTTCATGCTGTGTGGGATTCGTCAATAATTGAGCATCAAAAGCTTTCTTATACCGAATATGCTAACTTTTTAAATAATCAAACGCCTGACACCATTAACCTATGGCAAGATACCGTTTATCTTGATTGGGCTAAAGAATCTAAATCGAACAGAGAAACAGTCTATGACTTCCCTGAAGATAAAGAATTAAGTTACCAGTATGCGTATAAAAACACTCCGATATTAAATGAGCAAATAGCCAAAGCAGGCTTCCGTCTTGCTGGAATGTTAAACGATATTTTTAAAGAATAAATAATCGTTATTCACATAAAAGCCCAGTTAATACCTGGGCTCTTTCAGTTCAGTAAAACGCCTCAACTAAATGAGTAAAATCATTATTTAGGCTATATTACCCTTGTTTATTCATGGTTTTATCTCAAAACTCTTAATTTATTCAATCGCTACTATTTTGTTGGCGCATACGATTTTACTTCATTAGATATTTAATTGTCGTCTGCACGAACTGCTGTAAATTTATTGGAATAATAACAAAGAGCGCTATCCCTTGATCAAAGTCAGGGTTGAGCTGACAATAATATTGAATTTCTGCTTTGTCGCTACAGCGCAACATTTCCAACTCCTGCTCGCTATAATTACTGCTTCGATTGACTGAAACTAAACAACGCAACTGATTTTCATTACTGTTTTTTCCGTTTGGATTAAAACGCGTAAACAATTCCTTGGGTGCAGATTGCCCAAAATGTGGCCAAACAATGGCGGTATTCTTGGCAATTGCTCGATACATAGCAGGGCTGAGCATAGTATCGGCATAATAGTGTTTGCGCCAGGGTCTTTGCAACCAGTTTTTAAAGCTCTCTTTAATTGAAAATAAAAAAGTATTACTCCCCTTTCGATATTGTGGAAGAAATGCAGCAGAAGCCTTAATTACCGTATAATTTGCACTGTCTGTGAAGGTGAGTAAGCAATAGCCTACGATTTGCTCATTATTGAAGTAAAGTCGCAGCTTTCTCTGGTTGGGCTCAGGGCTATCAAAATATTTTAGCAGATAATCTTCTGCATCTATATCAGCAAAACTAACCTTGATAATTTCGCTAAGTGCGTTTCTTTGCCAAGCTGACAACCATTGTTTAGACTGTATCAAGTCTAAGGAGCTGAGTTCACTAATAACAAATCTCTCCCATAATGTAAGTTAGGGTGCTAGATTAATTTGAAAAGCTTATGGGTGCAAGCCATCAAATAAGCTACTGGGCCGATTAGAAACGTTATTTATATATTATTTTTAAGGGCTAGTCGGAGTATTTTGTAAGGTAGTCGCTAAAAACGGAAAATAAGAGGGGTGCGATATCCAACCGTTATTTTCCGTTTAATTAACTTATTATGATTCTTTAGTCGCTCTCAACATCCACGCTGTTTTCTCGTGTATACGCATACGATCAGACACTAACGAAGCGGTTGATTCATCATCAGCAGCTTGTGCAATTTTTAAAACTTCACGCGATGTTTTAATGACTTGTTCGTGCCCTTTGGTAAGTAACTCAACCATCTGTGCAGAACTTGGTACACCGTCAACCTCTTTAATAGAGCTTAATTTTGAAAACTCTTTATAGGTTCCTGGTGCAGGTACATCTAGGGTTCTAATACGTTCAGCGATGTCATCAACAGCAATTGCTAATTCGGTATAATGTTCTTCAAACATCAAATGTAACTCACGAAATTGTAACCCGGTTACATTCCAATGAAAATTATGTGTTTGCAAATATAGCGTATAAGAGTCGGCTAAAAGTCGTTTTAAACCGTCTGATATTTCCGTTCTATTTTCTTTATTTATGCCAATATCTATATCAGTCATGTAATTCCCTAATTTTTAGAATTTGATAAATGTATAACGCCTATCGAACGAACGATAAATTGTTGACTAAAATTGAAAACTTCAAACGCCAGTCAACTGTTTGCGTTTGTTTGAGCAATTTAGATAATTACTCTGCTTTGATTTCTAAAGCAATTCATATCATAACACAAATCACCCTTGCCTATAAACCAAGTGTTTTATTGCATCTTAAACCCGTGCTATAGGCGCAGTAATTTGTGTTGTTGCACTATCTTTTGCTTTTTTGGCGGCACTAAACAGATTCTCTTCAAATACCATGTCTAATCCTACCGCTTTTTCATTACCTTTAAGTGGCTCTATCTATATAGGTAATTGCCCAATATTCATCTCCATTATTTTGAGAGTTAGGATTAAAATTAGCTCTATACATTCGTTGTTGTTCGATAAAATAATTAACTTTATTTTGGTACATAATAAATGACGCCAATACCATTAATACCTGGGTAGGTATCTGCAAGGTTAGGCCTTTTAGAAAATATTTTCTAATGATCTGCCTGTATTTTTTGTACAAAAGCCTGAATGTCCGCAGTACCTGACTTTAAGACTACCTCGTAGTGAAAAATTTGTTTAGCTAGCTTTTGAATCATTGCATATATTTTTGAGTTCCTTTTACAAAAAAATCTAATGTTTGAAGGTAAGTAATTTCAATATCATGCTGAGGTTTAGGGCGAGAATAGTAGCAACCTTGTACCCGTCCAATATTAAGTTGTTTGCAGGGCTGTCCCTGTTGCTCAGTTTCGACTCCTTCGTCAATAATGTTAAAACCTAATATACTCACCATAGATACAAGCCCTTTGTTCAGTGTAATATCAATAGGCATTAAATTTTGTCAATTTTTACCATTGGAATATTCAAGTTCCAAATGAATCTAGAATATTAAATCTAGGTAGACCTCCCCTTTTATGAGTTAGAGCTAACCGCCTATTTTTGCCACACAGTGAAAGTTAACAAATATAAAAAAGCAGATATTATAGATTACTATATAACGGACTGAGTTCAGAAACCTGATACATCCTACCCACGAATAAATTCATGAATATCTAATTATATTAAGAATTAAAAGAGTTACTCTACTTTTGCATATTTTCTTATAACTCCTATATTTAGGAGTGTAAAATCTAAATTTAACAAAACGGTGCTTCGCGAACATTAATCAACTACACTTTATTTATCTAATTTTAATGCTGAAATTTTTTCGATGTTTAGGTATATTGAAAAAAATTATTCATGGGTATTATTAGCTGCCTTGGTTGCATCTACATTACAAGGACTACTTGTGGCGTATCGGAAAATGTATAAGCTAAAAAAACTGCTGGTCAATTTTGTACTTTTATCAATTTTTGCTCTTTCACTACGAGCATTTGCTTCGATGGAAGAAATCCAACCTTTTGTCTCACTACACAAGAGTCAACTAGGTCGGCTACTATTAAAAGCGGAAAGTAAATATGCGATAAACCCAAAAAAAACATTAGAGCAATTAGAGCTATTAAAAGCATCAGAAACTTGGGAAAATACTCCCATTATAAATGCTAAATATTATATTTTAAAAATCCAAATTCAGAGGGCGATGTCTTCCCCTCAAGAAGAAAATATCGCCGTTGAAGAACTAACTAAATATGCAGAGGAAAAAAATATAGATTGGCTGATGTTAGAAGCAAATTATCAAAAAGCTAATATTGACTTAAGCCGAGATGGAAACACCAATTCTGTTTATAATATTATTGAGAATACACTACAAGCCGCAATAAATATAAATTTCAACCACTTAGTTGGTAGGCTCTATAACTTACGAGCGATTTATAAACAAAGCAGCGGTGATAACAGCGGTGCATTAAAAGATTATTATTTGGCGTTCGATGCTTTAACTCAATACCCTAACGAAGACTGGACGGTAAAAATCTACTCCAATATGTCTATTATCTATTTGGAAATTGAAGACTTTACTAAAGGTTTGCAAATTAATGAGTTAGCTTTTCAGTTATATGATGACCAAAAAATAGATAATATACAGCTGAAAACTTCTCTACTGATAATGAAGGCACTCTTCTTGAGAAATATTGGCAAAATCGACGAAGCAACTAGCACACTTTATCTTGCCAAAGAGAGTGCAATAAAGTCCGGATCAATTAATTTGATTTTAAACGTAAAAAATAACCTTTCAGGTGTATTATTACAGACCAAAAATATTAACGAAGCAAAAAAAGAAGTTCAAGAATGTATCGATGATTCTATTAAATACGGTGTAACTTCGGTTTTACATCATTGTCGTTCTAACTTAGGGCATATTGAAATAGAGTTAGGGCATTATTCTAGTGCCATTGAGTTACTGATTGATGCTAAAGACAGTTTTGAAAAACAAAACAATATTAAAGCCATGATTCAACAACAACTAAGCTTAAGTATCGCTTATGAACGTTCAGGTGACTATCAAAAGGCATTAATTCAACTCAGAAGTTATTATGAAAAACATGTTGAATTAATGTTTAATGAACGTGTAAAAGAAGTCGCTGAGATTAATGAAAGCTACGAAGCTAAGTTAAAAGATAAACAAATAACCTTGCTACAAATTAATAACGATTTACAATCATCTAAGTTAAGTGAAAGAACGCTTTCTAATAAACTATTAATTCTAGTGTCAATTTTTAGCGTTATTGTTTTATTCGTCTTAGTTAGTCGTTATTTTTCAATCTGGAAATATAAAAACAAACTAGAAAAATCAAATACTAAACTACTAGAGAGTAGCTTAATCGATCCGTTAACCAAATTGGGTAATAGGCGTGCACTTACTGAATATATAAAAGTATTTGATGCTAAATCTAGCAAAGAAGAAACAGATTACTGCATTGTTATCATCGATATAGATCACTTTAAACAAGTCAACGACACATATGGGCATGGTGTCGGGGATGAAGTACTCGTTATAATTGCTAAGTTATTAAGCACTAAAATTAGAGAAAGCGATATTTTAGTACGTTGGGGTGGAGAAGAGTTCGTTTTAGTTATAGAAAAGAAGCAGCAAGTTAATGAACTTTCGATGGTTAATAGAATAATTCAAACAATATCCAATGAAACAATTAAAACTACCATGGGCGATTTGAATATTACTATATCTGCTGGTGCAACGACTGTTTCAACATGCAATATAAATAGTAATGAATGGCCTGAAATACTTGATAGGGTAGACTCTGCGCTTTACAAAGCAAAAAAGAATGGAAGAAACCAAGCTGTTATGGTTTAAAATATCAGTTATTATAAAGCTAATTTTTTAGTTTCATAAATTTTTTTACTGAAAGTTAACTCGACTCAGGCTCTGTTTCCAACGTCTGTAGTATCATAACCACTGATAGAGTCACTGCATCTTAAAAATCATGTCAGATCTTAAGATTGAAATTTTGCTAACTTAAATTTAACGCACTGAAAAAATCAAGGACTCTATGGCGTTATTTGCTCCAAACCGCCTTAAATCTAATAAAAGTTTACTACACAAAAATGTGAATTAAATGTCTGTTTTCGATAATTTCAATTAAGATTAAATATTAATTTTTCAAATTTACGGTTATAAAAGTCCTTTACAGGCAAGGGATTCATCACCGATTTTAGTAAAAATATAGAGTAAGGTTTAAAGCGTTCATAACAACAATAATTTATCCTCGTTATTTAAGCTGTTTTTGCTGATACATCATGCGGTCAGCGTGACCAATTAAATCATCTAGTGATTCGCCATGTGTTTTCCAGACAGCGAGACCATAAGAAATTGAAGTAGGTGTGTTTTTCGCCAAACTATACTCATCAACCCCTTTCGCTAGTCGTTCAGAAAGTTTGGTCACATGATTTTCAGAAAATATATTAGTCAAGACAATGATAAATTCGTCACCCCCCCATCACGCCAAAATGTCTTCTGTCCTCAGTTCTTTTAACAGCCCTTTCGCCGTATTTTTTATCACCATATCGCCATATTGATGACCGTTAACATCATTCAATAATTTTAATTTATCGATGTCAGCAATCATAACCGCATAGAGAAATTTATGATTAAGACATTGATGAGTTACCCTATTGAATGCCTCATAGAAGCCAAACCTATTTAGGGTATCTGTAAGTTGGTCTAATTGAGCTTGCTCCTTATAAAGTGCCATATTTTCAGTTTCGCGGTCTTTATCTTCAAAAAACATAATCACACCATTACTTTTATCATTACACCTAATATTGGTAAAAGATGTTTTACAGGTTTTGTGGCCTTTAATGTTAGTTCTAATCGCTATTTCTCTGATGTATCGTCTTTGATTATTTGTCATAACATCTGACAATATTAATTGCAGCTCATTAGACATTAACTCATTGATTAACATTGATACCTGCTTAAGGGTTTTAAGTTCGGCGGCGTTAGGAGTAAACCATAGTGAAAATTGAATGTTCACATGGAGCAACTTACCATCAACATCAAATATTGCTACGGGTATCGGCATCACATCTAGAAAACTTCTAGACAACGAAATTGGTTTATTCACTCGATGACTTAAATTAAACAAGTGGTCACCAACCTTCTCAATATCAGTAAAATCATAAATATTAATCCTTTTATAAAGGTATCGACCTGAAGATTATTAATTGAAAATCTGCAGGAATAAAGCCTGTCCATTTTGTTATCTCGCTCGTAACTCTAATGGCGACTTAACCACTAATTTTTAGTTATTTAGTTTGTTGGAAGTTTTTCAATTAATAATGCTTTTGTCTGAGAGTATGGTGATCTTAAATAACGAAATTTCAAAATCACTAAGATACTTTGTTAATAAACGATGAACTTGCCTTTAACTCTGGCCACTTATTTCTTATAAGTAAAATATCCGGTAACACCGCATTGAAAAGTTTAATAAGATCGGGATCAAAATGACTTCCCGACACTGAATTCATATGAGCAATAGCCTTATCAACTGGCCATGCTGCTTTATATGACCGCTCAGATGTTAGGGCATCAAAGACATCAGCAATAGCAACGATTCGCCCAACCAACGGAATTTCTTGCCCTTTAAGATGATTAGGATAACCAGAGCCATCCCATTTTTCATGGTGAGTTAAAGCAATACTAAGCGCCATACTTAGTAGTGGAGAGTCATTTTCGCCGATGATGTCGGCACCAATATTGGCATGGGTTTTCATAATAGCCCACTCCTTGGCATCTAATTTCCCCGGCTTTAATAAAATATGATCGGGTATACCAATTTTGCCGATATCATGCATTGGGGCAGCATTAAGAAGTGTTTCTTGAGAAAACTCATCTAAACCAGCAGCCCTAGCAATTAGTTTTGAGTAGTGGCTCATGCGAATAACATGTAATCCAGTTTCATTATCTTTATATTCGGCGGCTCGTCCTAACCGCTGGATAATTTGCATTCTGCTTTCTTTTAGCTCATTTACCCCAACCAAAGACAAATGGGTTTTCACTCTGACGCGTACTATTTCTGGGCATATCGGTTTAGTAATATAATCGACGCCCCCTGCTTCAAATCCCTGACATTCATTTTCCATATTAGACATTGCCGAAACAAATATAATAGGAATATGAGCGGTACTTTTAATCTTTTTTAATGTTCGACAGACTTCATAACCGTCCATTTCTGGCATCATGATGTCGAGTAAAATTAAATCAGGCTGCTGCTCTATTGCAATTTCAATGGCACGCTGGCCATTTTTAGCAAACACCAATTGATAATTTCCCACTAGCACTTGATTAATGACCTGTAGGTTATTAGGTTCATCATCAACCACCAAAATTTTCGCTTTAGCATTATAAGTTAACTGCATTTGCTGACTCCTTGCTCGGTAGTAATTCAATATCGATTAACGCTATGACTCCTCGTTCAAAATAAAAGTCGGCAATAGCACATCGTAACTTGTTGGTCAGCTCATCAGGATTGTTTAAATGAGGCAATTGCTGAATTAATTTTTTTTAAAATCAGGTCAAATAGCTGAAAGTTCTTGAATAATTCACGTAGAATTTTAATTTGTTCAATAGCTTCGAGCTTGCTCATAACCGGGTAAAGTTGACGGCTATTAGTTGGTTGAACTAATCCGTTGATTAACGCCAAACTGCGGGTAAAGGTATGTGTTAAAATAGTCAGGTGATGTTGTGCTGCTTCGATATTTTTACACTTAAAGTCATCATTCATAATGGGCATTTGAAAATCCATCAAGACAATATCAAAGGTTTTACTTGGAAATATTTCCACTGCTTTTAGCCCATTAACCACCCAAGTAATCTTATGCCCATCGACTCGAATCAATATGCTACCTCAACACCTGAAACATAACCTAGTGCATCTGCGATGGTAGTCACGCCAAGGTAATCTATTTCATTATGAGTAAGCAGATACACAGCGGCAGCGACTTTATGTAAAGTCTGCTTTTTTTTTGATAGTGAGGTTATTTTAAGATTGAATAGTTCGGTAAGACTAATACCCGTAATATCGATGCTAGTATTGTTTGCATTAGCCAGTGCACTAGCACTAAATAATAGTGTAAGCACTTGTGCGGTATGTAATATTCTCATGATTATATTCCTTTATATTACTTATCCTTGTCGCAAAAATTTATTATCCAAAACTATAATAAAATCATAGGATACGACTGGATGTGCTCAAGTAGCTTTTAATACCTGAATTAAATATATTTGCCTTAACGACCACAACGACGATGATCAATAAATTTGTCTTCAATTAAACGATTCACTAAACTCGCTTTTATTTAGCTAACTATAAGCGTTTATTTAGAATAATCCTTAACCAGTAACGACATTATCTAGACAACTAAAGACACCTCACTAAGTGGCTAACTTATAATTATTATCTTTATAACAACTAAGCTACATAAGTATGGGGTCAGCTGTTTTCAATATAGCTTTTTAGATCATTAATAAAGATTACCAGGTAATAATAACGCCTTAATATCGCGAGTTAACCCAGTAAAACAAGTTAAAATTATTGATGTTAATAAAAGTTGAATACGGTGGGTAGATTTAATGAGAAAATTGTAATTTCATTGGCTATTCAACAACTACAAAACTTTTATGAGCAAGTGTTCAGTGTTTAAAGTGTCTAGTACCATAATGAAAACAGTTACGTTAAATTAATACCAACTGACAGGGAGTTACATAGCCAACTATTGAGTTACCAAGATGTACATTATTTACTGATAATCTGATGGCGAAACACCTGTCCATTTCTTAAATGCCCTAGAAAAACTTGATGGCGAATTAAAACCCAGCCGATAAGAAATTTGAATTAAATTCAGCTTATTTTGCTTTAAGAGTATTTGCGCATGATTGATTTTTTTTGTTTTCAATAAAGTACTAAAGTCAGTATTAAAGCGTTTTAAACGGCGTTGCAAGGTCTTGACACTAATGTTCATCTGCTCAGCTACAAAAACGATATTTAGATTATTTGAAGCAATATTTTCTGTCATTAAATTCTCAATATCAGAGAGTAATTGAATATAAGTTTTAGACAATTTATTATCTACGAAGGGCTCTAAACCAATCGAGTGCGTTGAAAATAAATTTTTGGTCGCAAGAACATTTTTCTTAAAAAAAATGACATATTTCCCGCTATCGGTGTACGTAACCGGATAGTCAAATGTTTTTTCAAAGCTGTTTCTTTGACTTTTTAAATCAAGCGTTATCTTTGAAATAATATCTAAGTGGGCAGGAAATATTTGATTAATTATTTTATAAACCAGACAAAATCCAATTTCTAGTGTCGTTCTATGGACATTAACCAGCTCTGCCCGCGATGAAACAACTAATAAGTTGCAATCGCCCTTAACGACTAAAGTGACCTCAATCAATTTATTCATTTGCTCACTAGCAAAAATAATTTTTTCTAATAAATCACCTAGCGATTTAGCATCTGCTACGATGACACCCGTATGACGTAAGAAATGCAGTTGAAAAATAGCAGCCACTGCAGCAGGTAAGGCATCTAAGCCTGAATATACTGCAATATTATCATATAGCTTAAGCACAACGTCCCGTTGAATAGAATCTAACTCACGTAAAGAAGCGACGTTAATACCTACTGACGATAATAATTTGTTTGCTGGTAAATTTTGTTGTTGCAACGCCATATAAATAAGACGTATCCAGCTACCGTCAACGAACTGCTTTATATCGTAGCTATTTTGCTCTGGGTGGATAATGGCATAATTTAGTTTTTTAACCACGTCCATGGGCTTCCAAAATAGATTTATCTTACATAATTGACAATGAGTATTAGATAAAACTACTTACTGCAGTAAAGGTCCTACTTAAGACATTAATCATATGTTTTTTAACAATTTTAGTCTTAACCCACGAAGTCTTATCTTCACCGTTAAGGACATTTTTAATTGCAGAATATTATTATGCTCAGACAGTATCTAAATCCAATTTCATCTTCAATCAGGGAAACCCCCTACAAAATGTTGTTTTATTGTGGTAAATATTGCTGAATTTTAAAGTGGCGACGTAAGTATCGATGAGTTTTATTATCTACTGTGCTATTATTTTCAAAAAGTTCAGGTAATTGCTTGGGGGTGTTAACTTAAACACGCTTAGCCCATTTTCATTAACTGCTGTCTGTACTATGGCTACTTCACCTTCTCATTTAAGTGTTATCGACATGGATCTATTTTCATCTTTATTTGAACAGCCGATTAATCTTTTGCCATATGATGGTGATGTCGATTATTTTGGTGAAATTATCTCTTTAGACGATAGCGACTATTACTTTAATCGCTTACTTAACGGTATTGATTGGCGTTGTGACCAAGCAGTTATATTTGGCAAAACTATTGAAACAAAAAGAAAAGTGGCTTGGCATGCTGCTGAATGTTTTAGCTATACCTACTCAAATATTACTAAAACAGCGTTGCCTTTTACCGATGATTTGCTTTCATTAAAAGCACTTGTCGAGCGCCATAGTGGTGAAACTTATAATTCATGCTTACTTAACCTTTATCACAGTGGAGAAGAAGGCATGGCTTGGCACAGCGATGGTGAAAAAGATTTAAAGGACCAAGGTGCGATTGCATCGTTAAGTTTTGGTGCTGAAAGAAAGTTTGCTTTTAAGCACAAGATATCAAAAGAAGTCATTACCTTACCCCTTAAAGCGGGCAGTTTGTTAGTCATGAAAGGGCCAACACAACAGCATTGGCTACATCGTTTACCACCAACTAAACTCATTAAAGACGCAAGGATAAACCTTACGTTTAGAACGATTGTTAACACATAACGTATTATCGTTAACAAGAGTAATTTTCGTCACTTTATATAAGCAAGGTGATGAATATGCCGCCATTAACCGTCAAACTATGCTTTATTGTCAACTTCCTTAGGCCCTAGTCAACCGCTAATCAACGGGCTTACTCGACACTATCTGTTGACAATGCCTTATATAAGATTAAAAAAATATCAATATGCCCTATTCATTTTCATAAGTTTTTCGATAGATTTTAGTCAGTTTTTTAAGTCGTAGTTGGTCAAAAATCAGTGAAAATAATGGTGATGAGTTTAATTTTGGGGCTTTACCTTTGCCAATACGTTGTAACTGACGTTTGGTAATAGCCATAGTTGCAAGTGCGGCTAAAGTTTTATCTTGCCATTTTACTTGAGGTAAAATGGCTACCGCGTCTGGTGACGTTTTCCAGCGTTGAGGAAGATTTGGACTAAAGGCCAGCGCTCTGCCAATGCCGACCATATCTACGCCTTCATCTACTACTTTTTGTGCAATCGCTAAACGGACAATCCCTCCTGTTGTCATAATTGGCATAGGAGCTTGTTTGGCAATTTCTTTCGCAAACTCAAGAAAATAAGCTTCTCTATTTAGGGGCTGTCCATCAGCTGTATTACCCTGCATTGCTGGACTTTCATAGCTACCACCTGACAATTCAACTAAATCTACGTTTAAATGGCCAAGTTCTTTTACCACAACTAAGGCATCTTGTGCATCGAAACCACCACGTTGGAAATCTGCGGAGTTTAACTTAACCGCTATCGCTATATTTTCAGGTATAACTAGCTTGACCGCTTTAACAATTTCAAAAAGGAGACGAGCACGGTTTTCAAGGCTGCCACCCCAGTTATCATTTCTCTTATTGGTCAGCGGCGACAAAAATTGTGATAACAAGTAGCCATGGGCTGCGTGGATCTCGATACCATGAAACCCAGCTTCAACAGCACGTGATGCTGTGATAACAAATCGCTGAATTAACGCTTGAATTTCAAGCTCGGTCATCGGACTTGGTTTACTAAATAACTGACTATGCTTCCCCATATCCAATGCAATATCTGAGGGAGAAAACACTTGCCCTCCCATAGCAGCATAGACTTGTCGGCCAGGATGATTTATTTGCATCCATATTTTTGTGCCATTTTTGCTTGCTATTTCAGCCCACTTTTTAAAGGGCTCTAAGGGTGTATTTGCCTCTAAAGCAATACCTCCTGGGCCGGTCATTGCGCGGTGATCTACCATAACATTACCCGTAATAAGCAGGCCAGTACCTCCCGCAGCCCATGTTTTATATAGTTGAAAAATATCATCGCCGGGTAAATGGCCTTCAACAGCCATATTTTCTTCCATGGCGGCTTTTGCTAAACGATTTGGCAAAATTGCGCCATTAGGAAGAGTTATCGGTGTAAATACAGAGTGACTCAAGTAGAACTCCTGTTAATAAGTTTAACGAGCTGGATTTTGTACAAGTATAAGCTTAAAGTTAACTTTAATGTCAACAGTTTACATACGCATAAAGTAGGTACCGATGAAAATCAGCGAGTTAGCAAAAATAAGTGGTATAACAGCCTCTACTATACGGTTTTATGAAGCCAAAGGATTACTCCCTAAAATACAAAGAAATATAAATGGTTATCGACATTATTCGCAAGATAGTGTGCAGCGTTTAGCAACGATTGAATGTGCGAAGCGGCTAGGTTTTAGATTGGCAGATATCTTAAATGTTTTAGCAGATAGTGGCGTAACTGAAGGACTTGATCACAACAAAATAGTCGAACAACTTGATATACGCTTGCTTGAGGCAGAGAGTTTAATTAAGGGACTATTAGCACAACGAGACGAAATAGTATTATTTAAACAACGCTTACAAGAGAGCTGGCAACAAGGTAAATGCTTAGCGGTGGACGAAATACTTTCAGCAGATAAAAGGTAAAACAGGGATAAAAAACTGATGAATCAGCTTGTTAGGCTCTCATTATTAAAGGTCGCTAAAGTCAACCAAAGGTAGATTTTCAAAGCCCGGTCTGGCAAAAAAGTAACCTTGCATTAGTTCAATACCAAAATCACGTAAACAGCGGTATTCTTCTTTAGTCTCTATTCCCTCAGCAAGCGGAGTAATGTTTAGGTCATTAAAAATATTTAAACAATTTTTTACTATTGACTGACGAACTTTATCTTCATTAATGTTACGGATTAACCCCATATCAATTTTTACGATGTTAGTTTGAAAATCAGCTAATAAACCCAAGCCAGCATACCCTGCGCCAAAGTCATCTATTGCAGTTTTAAAGCCTATTTTCTTATAAGACTCAACAATATTCTTAATAAAAGCGGTGTCATCAATTTTTTCAACTTCGGTAAATTCAAACATTATTTTTTCAATGGGAAAGCTATACTTCTTGGCTGCCTCCAATGTTGTGCGAATGCAACGCTCAGGTTTATATATAGCGTTGGGGAGAAAATTTATGCTGAGCATAGATTGAAGTTTTAACTTGGAGGCAAGAGCTATCGCTTTAACTCGGCAAAGCTGATCAACCTTCATACTCGATTGTAGCCGTATATCAGTAATTAACACTCAATAATTTATATTAATGACCTTAAATATGATCACCTGAACAACAGATAGGCTGTTTGTTGAGCAATGATGCTGATTCTCTATCTAGATATTGTTTAACGAAGGATGAAATATTGTCTTGTCGCACCGGTAATTAGTGTGGTCGACACGAATAACGCGCCAACCTGAGTAAAACCGATCACTAAAGGTAAAAACTGTAAAATTAATTTTAGCTATTACATATCTTATTGTAAGCACTAATCGCAATTAATCTCAGCTAATTCACCTTGTATATAAGTGGCTTTAACCGCACGGTCATCCCCTAATATAGTGAAAGAAAAAAGTTTCTCTGCCAATGATTGGCACTGCTCTAACCGTAATTTCATTAATGGTGTTGCATGATAATCTAAGACTATAAAGTCAGCCTCACAACCCACTTGAAAATTACCTACTGTACCTTCTAAGTCTAGCGCCCTTGCGCCACCTAAAGTTGCCAAATAGAAAGATTGTAATGAATCTAATTTTTTGCCTCTTAACTGCTGCGTTTTATAGGCATCTTTTAAGGTCTCTAATAGTGAAAAACTGGTTCCTGCGCCTATATCTGTACCTAGACCCACTTTAATATTGTGTTGCTGGGCAACATCAAGTTTAAACAGACCACTCCCTAAAAACAGATTTGAACTTGGACAAAATGACAAGGCTGAATTAGATTGAGATAAGTCGCTATATTCAGCATCACATAAATGTATACCATGAGCAAAAACACTACGACTGCCAAGTAATTGATGCTTTTTATAAACATCTAAATAGTTTTCGCAATCGGGATTAAGCGATTTAACCCATTCAATTTCTTTTAAATTTTCAGACAAATGGGTTTGCATATAAACACCTGGGTGCTCTTTTAATAGTTGTCCAGCCAAGCTTAACTGTTCATCACTACTGGTTGGCGCAAACCTTGGGGTGATAGCATATTGCAAACGCCCTTTACCATGCCAATCTTTGATAAGTTGCTTAGACTGCTGATAACTACTTTGCGCGGTATCGAGTAAATAGTCAGGAGCATTCCTATCCATCATCACTTTGCCAGCAATCATGCGGAGATTTTTGGCTAAAGCCACTTCAAAAAAGGCATTAACTGACTCAGCATGGACAGTGCCAAAAACTAATGCGGTTGTTGTGCCGTTAGCAAGCAATTGATTGAGGAAAAACTCACTGATTTTAGTGGCGTAGGCTTTATCAGCAAACTTTTTTTCGGTCGGAAAGGTATAATCTTCTAACCATTGTAATAATTGTTCACCATAACTCCCTATCATCTCAGTTTGAGGATAATGGATATGAGTATCAATAAAGCCTGGGACAATCAGGCCATTTTCAATATGTTGAATCTCTAGGGAATGCTCTAAATCAGCCAACATAGCTTTAGCTGTGCCCAACTGTTTAACCTTGCCATTTTCTATCAGCAAAATACCATCTTCAAAATACTGGTAGCTGCTCTGCTCTGCTTGCTCTTTATCTTGGCAAGGCGTCGAGGCTGGGTCTTCGACAAAATGTAAAATCTCACCGCGAAATGCTTTTACTGACATCGACTTAATCGCTCCGGTTATCTAAATTGAAATGTATGGTAATTTTATTTTCTAAAGCGATTTCATCGCAGTTTTTGCCGACACCTTTTCGGTCAACAACTAAAAAATCAGCGGTTTCACTTAAAGCTAAACTATAATGATGCCAAGTACCTTTGTGGTAATTAACACCTTGGTTGCCTGTAGCAAGAAATACGGCTAATTTAGTCACATCAAATTCGCCCGCAGGTCCAACAACTACCAAATAAGCGTTAGCAGACAAAGGATAAAAAGCCTGGCTTGATAAAGGATGACGTTCCATACAGTCAATGGTTATTTGACCTATACCGGCGTTGATCTGACAGCATTCTTTAGGCGACGAGCGAAAAACACTGATAATACCTTGCCCTGCTTCCTCACTAACATCTAGCGTCGCTAATGCATGATATCTTTGTGTAAGCCCATAATTTATTGATATTTTTTCTACTTGATCATTGACTTCAATCACATCACCAAAAGCTTGAAACGCTTTTTGGCTTAGTGGTTTAGCATGTAAAATCATCTTAGCTGCCACGGTAAGTTGAGTAACCAAAAGCGGTCAGTAATAATGGAATATGATAGTGTTCACCATCACCACTGATATCAAAAACAATATCAACATAGGGATAAAAAGCTTGCTCATTCAGCGCGTTAAAATAATCACTAATCGCAAAATGAACGCGATAACTCCCCGCAGGCAATATTCGTTCTTTATCAAGTAAGGCCGGCACTCGCCCATCACTGTTTGTTTGGCCTTGTGCCAAAAGTGACCACTGTGCTTGGATACTATTGTCACCATCATTTGAACCCTTAAGTTCAAAGAGAGAAATAGTAATACCAGCAGCGGGTTTACCGCGACTAGTGTCTAATATATGTGAAGTTATTTGACTCATAAACTTAGGTCTCTTTTACGTTTGAAGCAGTAGTGGCAGTTTCAGCAATCATTTTTTTGATTCTTAACTGAAATATTTTTCGTTGCTCTTCTGCTGCATTAATGATTTCTTCCACGCGATTATTAGCGTAACGTTTTACCAATATATCTAACATCTGCGTGGCTGTTTTACCTGTGGCACAAACAATAAAAATGAAGCCAAACTTTTCTTGATAGTCATCATTTAATTGCTTTAACTCACTTAATGCTTGTTCTGTCGCTGTGTTAACACCCGATTGTTCTCCCGCGGCAATTTTCTCTGTCGAGCGGTATTTTTCTCTTAGGCTAGACACATCGCCAATTTTAGGGTGCCCTTCAAAAGCCTGCAAATAATCGGCTTCTGTAAGGTTTTTCCAGCTGAGATCAGCGTGTGCAGATAACGCCGCTAAATTGTTATATGGCATAGCAGCCACCATGCGGCTTACCCAAGTATTGGCTGTACAGCACTGCATAAAGGCCAAGTGGGCCGCCTGAGGTTGCAAAGCATTTAACACGATAATCGACATAACGTTTCCTTATTCAAGGTAACCAATAATGCCCTTTTTCTTAAGAGCATTATTAGGATAAATATATAATTTGATCTCATTATTATGCGGTTTTTAACCTGTCGCTGTTAATAATAAGTGTTGCCGCTTTTATACCTTCTAGGGTAAAAACGCCTGTTGAACCTAAGGTAAAGTTATTCATTAATCTTATCTGTAATCGGTTTGCTATCAGTTACTTTATTTTTGCTTCGACCGGTAACATGGAGATTAGTCGCGCTATTAAGTAACGGCGTTAACGCTTTGAAACTGATACCTTGCGCGGTAGTTGACTGATGACCTGCATGGTCGTCTTTTTGATATAAACCAATAATTTCAGCCGCAATTGATACCGCAACTTCCATAGGACGTTTACCCGGCACGGCACTTAAACCAATAGGACAAGTGAGCTGTTCAATAGCCTGCTGACTAAATTCTCGATGTTTTAAGCGATGCTGAAAGCGTTTCCATTTTGTCTCAGAACCAATTAAACCGGCATACGCAAAATCACCACGCTTTAACAGCGCCTGGCATAGTTCAAAATCTAATTGATGATTGTGGGTCATAATGATAAAAAAACTGCCTGCAGGCATGCTAGCTATTTCATCTACCGGATTGTCACTAACAACACACTCAATATTAGCCGGCGCATTTGCCAGCATCTCAACAGGAAACTGTTCTTGGCGATTATCAACCCATTTTAGCTGGCAAGGTAAGTCAGCAAGGATGGTCGTTAACGCTTTACCAACATGGCCGGCGCCAAAAAGCATTATTTGAGTTTTACAAGCTACAAAGCTTTCAAATAATACGCTACAATCTCCGCCGCAACATTGCCCTAAGGAAGCACCTAAAGAAAAGTGCTCGATATGTTGATTCTTATCCTCGTCTGCTAATAATTGTTGCGCTATCGCGATAGACTTAAACTCTAAGTGACCACCACCAATAGTGTCATAAGTGCTATTGGCACTCACCACCATCTTAGTACCAGAATTTCTAGGCGCTGAGCCATGCACACCAATAATTGTTAGCAAGACAAAGGCCTCTCCTTTGATCTTTAATGAACTAACCGCTTCAGACCAACTTTGTCGGTTATTCATCAGTGTCCATCCCTTGCTGGGCGGTTATTAATTGCACAGCCTTTAAAACTCGCTCTGGTGTGGCAGGAGTATCAAGCGACGGAATAACACCTTTGGCTCTATCTTTTGCAGCAACAGAGTTAGCAATAGCGGCGCGCAGCGCTGACCAGACAGAAATAGCCAACATAAACGGTGGCTCGCCTACCGCTTTAGAATGGTAAATGGTCGCTTCACGATTAGGAGAATCTTTCAACAACTCAACGTTAAAGACTTTTGGTGCGTCGCTAATAGCAGGAATTTTATAGGTGGCCGGCCCAGTCGTTAACAAACGTCCCTTATCATTCCAATGTAATTCTTCAGTGGTTAACCAACCGACGCCTTGAATATAACCACCTTCAATTTGGCCTATATCTATCGCAGGGTTTAAAGAGTCACCAACATCATGAAGGATATCGGTTTGTAATAACTTGTATTCACCGGTCAGCGTATCGATTAACACTTCAGATACTGAAGCACCCATCGCAAAATAGAAAAACGGTCGACCTTGGGCATTTTCTCGATCGTAATAAATTTTTGGCGTTCGATAAAAACCGGTCGACGATAAAGACACCCGAGCAAAATACGCTTTTTGGACTAACTCAACAAAACTGAGTTTATGTTCACCGGCATCGATTAAATCGTCACTAAAAGTTATCTCGTTACTCTCAACAGCAAAGTGCTCGACAGCAAAATCAATTAACCTTTGTTTAATTGTTTGTGCAGCGTTTTGAGCGGCTTTACCATTGAGATCGGTACCTGAAGAAGCCGCTGTTGGTGAAGCATTAGGGACTTTGTCGGTCCGCGTTGCTGATACTTTTACCTTATCAACGGCGATACCAAAAACTTGTGCAACGATTTGGGCAATTTTAGTATGCAACCCTTGGCCCATTTCAGTGCCGCCATGTGTAACATCAACACTTCCGTCGGTATAAATATTAATCAGCGCCCCTGCTTGATTAAGATGCTGAGCAGTAAACGAAATACCAAATTTAACCGGTGTTAGTGAAATACCTTTTTTAAGAAATTTACTGCCGGCATTAAATTCATCAATTTCTTGGCAACGCTTGGCATAACGAGAGCTATGCTCAAGTTTGGTTATCATCTCAGCTAAATTATTGTGCTCTACTTGCTGATGGTACGGGGTAATATTGCGCGTATCTGTACCGTAAAGGTTAGCTTTACGCACAGCAAGTGGGTCTAATCCTAGAGAGTAAGCAATATCATCCATGACACACTCAATAATCATCATACCTTGTGGACCACCAAAACCTCGAAAGGCGGTATTGGAGGCGGTATTCGTCTTACAACGATTACCGATAATACTAACATGGTCCAAGTAATAACCATTATCAGCATGAAACATGGCTCTGTCGACGATGGCATCTGATAAATCAGGTGAGTAACCACAATTACCATTGACCGTTATATCTATGCCTTCAATAACACCTTGACCATTAAACCCTACTTGATAATGATTTTCAAAAGGATGACGTTTACCGGTCATCATCATATCGTCGCTACGATTTAAACGCAGCTTTACTGCTTTTTGGGTTTTATCAGCAAGTACCGCCGCTAAACAAGACCAACCAGCCGCTTGTGTTTCTTTACCGCCAAAACCACCACCCATACGTTTCATATCGACAACGACGCGATTAAAAGGGATACCTAACACTTCTGCCACAAGTTTTTGAACTTCAGCAGGATGTTGGCTAGATGAATAAACGGTCATTCCGCCATCTTCGGTGGGAATAACACTGGCTATTTGACCTTCCAAATAAAAATGCTCTTGGCCACCAATGGTAATCTCACCACTCAGCTGATGCTTAGCTTGCTCAATAGCAGTGGCACTATCACCACGTTTCATACTATGCGGTGGACGAACAAAGCTCTTAGCTTCTAACGCTTGTTTAATAGTCAGTACTGGTGTTTTTTCTTTATAGTCAATTTTTGCCAACGCTACCGCTTGTTTTGCTAACTCATGGCTCGTCGCAGCGACCGCAAAGATAGCTTGACCATAAAATTCAACGACATCTTTGGTGAGTATTGGATCGCCCGGAAAAACAGGACCAATATCAGTATGACCAACAATGTCATCTAAGGTAATAACAGCAACTACACCCTTGGCGGCGCGTACTGCCGATAAATCTATCGCGGTAATATTACCACTGGCAATTGTTGCCATACCAACAGCAGCATGCAATTGCCCTAACGACTCTAATTTGTCATCGGTATAAACGGCTTTGCCGGTAACATGCATTTCAGCACTTTCATGCTTGGTCGATTGCCCAACCGCGCCAGAACTTTTTTTACTTTCAAGACCTTTATCAATTTCACTTAATTTACGCATGAGTCACTCCTTTCCCTTCAAAGGTATCAACTTCAAAGGTTTCGATTCGGGTTGCTGCATGCGTTTGCTCTAGTTCATAAAAGCATTTTCTCACTAAGTTTTTTGCCACTTGTAAGCGATATTCACTGCTCGCGCGCACATCTGACATCGGAGAGAAGTCTTTTGCTAATGCTGTCATCGCTAAAGCAATATTTTGTTCGCTGGGCTCTTTACCCATTAAAGCTTGTTCACAGGAAAAAGCGCGTTTTGGGATGCCTGCCATACCGCCAAAAGCAATGGTAATATTAGCCACTTTTTTATTGGCAAACTTAATATAGAAACAGGCAAGCACCGTTGAGATGTCGTCATCTAAACGTTTTGATATTTTAAAGACTTTGAGATGTTTATTACTGTTAGCTTTTGGAATTTCAATACGTTCAATGAACTCACCACTTTCGAGTTGTGTTACTTTGTAATCAACAAAATAATCTTCAACAGATATTTCACGAGTACGCTCGCCTTTGCGAAGCACTAACTTAGCACCTAAGGCGATTAACACGGGTGGCGTGTCTCCAATAGGAGAAGCATTACCGACATTTCCCCCTAACGTGCCCGAGTTTCTCACCTGAGTTGAACCAAGGCGATAAAGCATTTGACCAAATTCTGGATAATGCTGGCTTAATAACTGATGGCTTTGCTCATAGCTCACCATAGCGCCAATAGACAAAGTTTCTGCTGTTTCATTAATTTGTGCAAGCTCGCGCACATTGCTCATCGAAATCATGGTTTGTATTTGCGCCATACCTTGGGTAACGCTTAACGCTAAATCTGTACCACCGGCTAACAATTTAGCTTTCGGGTATTGTTCAACCAATTTTGCTAATTTATCTAAGGTATAAGGAAGATAAAGACTCTTGCCATTATTGTGCAGTTCAACAGTTTCTTGTTGCTGAGCTATGAGTTTTAATTGCTTAATAGTCGCCGCTTGCTCGTGCTCAAACTGATCAACGTCATTGTTATCACAAGCTTGTTTTGCCGCTTCAGTAATAGAGCGATAGCCAGTACAGCGGCACAAGTTACCCGCTAAGCCATGCTCGATGTCTTTGTCTAGATCAACAGCAGGAGAATTATCTGTCGCATCAATAAACTTGGCTTGCGCTAAATTTTTCTTTAATGAAAAAAGTGACATTACAAAACCAGGAGTACAAAAGCCACATTGTGAGCTATGGCAATCGACCATAGCTTGTTGAACACTATGTAATTTATTTCCTTGCTGTAAGTCTTCTACTGTAACAAGCTGTTTGCCATGAAGTGCAGATAAAAAAGTAATGCAGGTATTAATCGATTGATAGCTAAGATGTTCGGTTATTGTTTGACTTTTTGCTGAGTGAACCACTTCAGCAAGCACTGCTGTACAGGCACCACAGTCTCCTGAAGCACAACCTTCTTTCGTCCCTTTTCGACTCAACTCTTCTCTTAAATAGTTGAGTACCGTCATATTAGGATCACAATTTTCGATAATTTTACGTTCGTTATTTAACAAAAATTGAATTTTATTTTCTGACATATGGTTAATTACCTATACAAATATGCGTACTAAAACTAAAGAATACTTTCTAGAGTAACTTCAATCATTTCGCCAAATTTTAACTGACGATCTTCTGCTGACATTTTTTCGCCCGTTTTAATATGATCACTTACTGTTAGCAGGCATAGCGCTTTTTTACCTAATTCAGCGGCAACGCCATAAAGACCAGCCGCTTCCATTTCTACCGCAAGAATGCCATATTGTTCTAACTTCGCGAATACTTCAAATTCTGGTACATAAAACAAATCAGCTGAAAAAACATTACCTACTTTCGGCGTTTTGCCTAAACGCTTCGCGGTGCTAACCACTTTTTCGAGTAACTCATAGTTAGCTATAGCCGCAAAATCATAATTATTCAATCGTTGACGATTAACATTAGAGTCGGTGCTGGCACCCATAGCAATAACGATATCTTCAAGTTGTATATCGTCACGAATTGAACCACAGCTACCAACACGAATAATATTTTCAACGCCATAATCTCGGTAAAGCTCAGTCGCATAAATAGACATCGAAGGGATCCCCATACCTGAGCCCATCACTGAAATACGTTTACCTTTGTATTCGCCCGTGTAACCAAACATATTTCTAACTTCGGTGACCTGTTTAACATTGGTTAGGTAGTTGTCTGCGATGAATTTTGCACGTAAGGGATCACCCGGCATGATAACCGTTTCGGCAAAATCTCCGACATTAGCTGAGATATGTGGTGTTGGCATAATAAATTTTCCTAATAGTTCAGAGATGTTTTAATTATTTTATAGCTATTTATTTTCACATAATAGAAATAACCTGACACCAGTGTCAAGTAAAATCATAATTCTGCTAAAATTAAACCCTAAATTGACTATTAACTTTATTGTTGAAATAGCTTATATTTGCCACCCTGCTAATAAATGCTGCAAAGATGATTGATTAATATGCCAATAATAAAGAATCAACAACCAAACACGTCATCAACTGGGCGGGTCAGAAAAAAGAATCAATTGATCATTTTAAAAGCTGCCGAGCAAGATTTCTTAGAGCATGGTTTTAAAGGGGCATCAATAAAAGGCATTGCTGAACGCGCCGGTATCCCACGGGCAAATGTTCATTATTATTATAAAAATAAAGAAGCTATTTACTCTGATATATTATTAGAAATTCTTACCTTATGGGATTCATCCATTATTACCTCGACTGAAGAACCTGCTAAAGTCTTAGGTGATTATATTCTTGCTAAGGTGATGTATTCAAAAACTAATCCTGAAGCATCACGGATATTTGCCGGTGAATTTATACACGGTGCTCCTCGCTTGCAGGAATACTTAAAAACCAGTTTTAAAACTTGGATAGATGAGGTTAAAGCGACTATTGAAGGCTGGATTAAGCAAGGTAAGATGGACCCAATTGATCCACTTTATTTACTCTTTACTATTTGGGGAGCCACGCAACATTATGCTGATTTTGCCCCACAAGTTAACGCAGCCATGGGTAAAGATAAGTTAAGTAATGAAGACTTTGAACAAGTGGCTAAAACCCTTACCCAGATAATTCTTAAAGGTTGTGGTATCAGTAAGTAAAAAATTTACACTGATAGATATAAAGCTAGACGTGCAATATTACGCACTAATTCCTTGAAAGACAGGATGTCTGAGAGAGGTCATCCTGAACATCGTCTCTCTTTCACATCCATGTGACCGTGACATACCGTTGACGTACAGGGATGCACTAATGCCTTGAAAGACAGGATGTCTGAGAGAGGCCATCCTGAACATCGTCTCTCCTTCACATCCATGTGACCGTGACATACCGTTCATCCTGAACATAAAAAAAGCATTTCACTTTTAAAAATGAAATGCCTTAACGTTACTTTGTTAGCTAATGCTTTAAAAGCAATGAATAAGAGAAGTTCCCTTAATTAATTACCCCAGATACTGTCAACATATTCAGGGTGGTCAACAAAAGGATTACGGTTGCCTTGATGACCAAGTGCCGCTTCATTTCGATCTATTTCTTTTTGACTGACTGGGTCATTGGTATGCCAACGCAATAACATTTCTAATTGCCATAATTCAAAAACTTGATTACTACTACCATCTAAAATAGCATCACCATACACTGAATTATTCTGCCAGCCGCCAATCAAGTTTTCATAACGCGTCGCCATGTAAAATTGTGCGCGGGCTAAATCACCTTTAAATTCATCAATGGGTTCAAACACAGTACCGCTATAACCTAAAGTCGTGGTTGCTGAGCCTAATTTACTGTTATTAGTTGAAGTAAAAGATGCTGTGGCAACTTCACCGTAAGGGTAACCACCGCGTTTCGAATTAACAAAGCCATCGGTTGCATAGATATGATGAACATCAGAGTTCATTGGCTCTACTTTGCCGCCAAACCAGCTTTTTGGGAAAGTATGTTCTCGATTATAACAACCGCCTTCACCGCTATAATTACCACACTGATCGGTGACTTTAATAAAATTATAATTGTCACTCACCAGCGGATTTTCAGAATATATATCTAATATAGAGCCATCATTTTCAAAATAAACATCCAAAGAATGGTTTTCATAGAAGGTCCATAGCGCTGAATAGCCCTGATTTGCATGATCTTTGATTAAATTATAAAGCTCTGTTTTTAACGGGTAACCTGATGTCGAGCTAATGCCGTCATAATAGGTACCAGAATAAGTGCCTGAGCCACTGCCTCCTCCACCCGGAATTCCGCCTGTGTTACCTAAAGTAAAGGTTTTGGTTTCACTACTGTTGAAGTCACCACCGTTAATTAATGCAGTTCCGGCAAGAGAAAATTCATAAGAGCCATTGCCGTAAGTACAGCAAATACCATCACCATAAGTATCATTAATGGTAAAAGTATAATCATCATCGGCTAAACAATAACTTTCATTATAGCTGGTCGAACTTTCGTAGTTATTACCACTAGCAACTTCTTGATTACTCGTGTTGGTTAATGTCCAACTAGTTTCGTAACCGTAATTATCTGTGGTTAAACTAAAAGTCACATTATTGGTACTGCAACTACCTGTCCCACCGCCCGATGCTTGAGTAGGTTGAAAATAGTCAACATAGACAATTTCAGAACCATCAAAACCGGCAATGTCGTAAAAACGTAAGCCAACAGCAATATCTGACGTTGCGCTTGCGGTATAACTATGGGTAACTTGTTGCCATTGATTAACTAGACTTTCATTCGAGTAGCCCTGATAGCCATCGATATATAAACGCGCTTTAATACTACCTTCTGTATGGTAAACCCAAACAGAAAATTCGTAAGTTTGCCCTGCAACAACACTAACCAGTTGTTGAATGTCGGTAGAACCTTGTGTACCGGTATTAACGGTAATTTCAGCTGAACTCAAACCTTCTTGAAAAACAGTGGTATTTTTATTCACGCTAATACCAGAATCAATCGTCGTCCAACCCGAGGGGGAGCCTGCTAACCATGTTTCAAAGCTTCCATTATTAACGTCTGCAACAGCATAGTGGCTGGTAGCACAGAGTAATAAAGCAGCAATATTATTTTTATAGTTCATTTATATACCTTATGTTTTTATTAAATAATGGTAACACTCCCTATATTATCCATAATGCTTGCAACTCCGTAATAAAACCCGAATAAAACGTACACAAATACAGTGCAAATTTGACACGACACCAAGATAAATAATCTTAACCAAGTAGTCAACAAATAACAAAAAGTAATAGTGCAGATTGTATATTAATACCACAGCATAAATTATTATCTAATGGCTGTGGCATTACTTTTAAATTATTATTACCAAACGTTAACTTTTTTAACAACCTCATCAACAGTAAAGATAAAGTACGCCATTAATACTTTACCCGGAGCTAACTCTCAAAACGACTAAGACCAACAACGCCGCCACTTAAACCGATATACTTCCTCCAAAAATCGCTATGGACGGCGCCTATAGCAACAGGTTTAGTAACGGCGACTGGCAGTATGTCTTTTTTACAATAGCTACTTTGTTCATCAAATATATTGGTTGATAGTATAGAAACAACTTGTACTTTTTGTCCTTGCGCGGTCAGTACTTTGCCAGCATTTAAAGTAAGTTCAACTTCTATAGCCTGTCGCAATTAAGATAACCTCTGGTGCCCCTTTACAAGTGGTTAATACGCAGGCACCTTTTTTCAATATTTGCTAACTGTGATTCATTGCGGGGTATGGCTGATAAATTTTGACGTGAAAAAATTAATGCACTGGTGATTTTTAAACGCCATTTTCCAAACAACAGTAGATTCAGTGGCATCACAAGGACGCCAAGTTGTCAGGTTAGGTATAGTAGGTAAATTGGTTAGTTGTTCTATCGGTTAATGCGTTGGGTCATCTTCTCCTTGCCCAAAGGAAACATAGCATTAGTTAACTTTTTACGTGGCAAGAGGGTTACTCCTACTTTAAGTTTCATTGTTTATGATACTATTATTTAAAATATTATTTTCTTGTCCAATTGGTCAAGTAAAACTTGACACATATGACAAGATAGTATTATTTTAATGAGACTCTATAGAAGAAAAATGCTGCTCGATATTGAAAAATATTGCTAAATAAAGCTTAAGAGTAAAAATAATTATTTGAAACGTTGATTATTTTATAGAGATTATTTGAACTAACGGATCACTGATATTTCAATGAAAATGTTACAGAATAACGTTGGTTCTTTTTAAAAACTTAGGGAACAAATATAAAATGAACAAACTAAGACTGTCAAAAATAGCCAGTGCGATTGTGATCGCTGTTGGCTTATCGACTTCTGCAATGGCTGCAGATACCTCGTCTTCAATGCGAGGTAAAATCCTAAGCCCTACGGGCGAAGCCGCTAGTAATGTTAAAATCACCGTTATTCATGAGCCTTCAAAAACCAGCCGTGAGTTTATGACAAATGCCACAGGTACCTTTACCGCTAAAGGTTTACGTGTTGGTGGTCCTTATACTGTTATTATTGATTCAGACACATATAGTGATACCACTTTAGATAATATTTTTCTTAATCTTGGTGATACTCATCGTATTAGCCAACAACTACAAGCAGATAATATTGAACGTATTCAAGTAACAGGCTCAAGTTTTCTTCAAAAATCAGGTGGTTCAAGCAGTATTTTTGGAGCAGAGCTTATTCAGAATACGCCAAGTTTTAACCGCGATATTAAAGACATTGCCCGTTTAAACCCATTAGCAAGTATTAATGGTAACGGCGAGTTAATTATTGCTGGTGGTAACCCACGTTCAAACAGTTTAACCGTTGATGGTATTGGCCAGAATGATGACTTTGGACTTAACTATGGTGGCTACCCAACAGAGCAACCACCAATATCGTTAGATGCTATTGCGCAAATATCAGTCGATGTGTCACCATTTTCAGCACAAAAAGGTAACTTTGGTGGTGGTACCATTAATGCAGTTACTAAATCAGGATCTAATGAATTTAAATTTTCAGGCTTTGCTGAAACTTCAACACCGGATATGGCTGGTGATGTTCAAACAATCGATATAGCAACTGAAGTTTATTATACTGATTCAGACGTTGATAAAAAGAACCCCAGAGTACGTAATATATTAGATGATGATGACCATCAAACATTTGTTACTAAAACGGTTGCCCCTATTAAAACACAATCACGTTTTGGTTTTAACGTTGGCGGCCCTATTATAGAAGACAAACTATTTTTCTTTGTTAACTATAGTAACTGGTCTAGTGAGTTGGCCATGGATTATGGTTTCCAAGGTAGCGGCGCTACCCATGAATACGATATTTCTCAAGAGCAATTTGATGACTTCAATACAATTTTAGGTGATGTTTATGGCCGCACTGATTCTTTAGGTGGCGATCAAGAAGACACCAATGAAACGTTATTAGCTAAATTAAGCTGGAACATCAATGATGATCACCGACTTGATTTCACCTACCAATGGCAAGATGATCAAGATGAGCGTAATGCCGGCACCGGTGGTACAACCGTTAGCATGGCATCAAACCGCTATACTTATGCAACTACATTTAATAACTTCGCCACTAAAATTTATTCAGACTGGACTAATGACTTCAGTACTGAAATGGGCATAAGCTACAAAGATGTTGCAACAGATAGTAATACTAATAGCGATATCGGTGAAATCACCGCTATTACAGAATATCGTGGTCCACAGTTTGTTTTTGGACAAGACCAGTTCCGTCATGCCAATGAATCAGCCACTCAAAACCTGACGTTGTCGTTAGATGCGACTTACTTGATGGATGACCATGAAATTAATTTTGGTCTCCAATATGAAGATTTAAACTTATACAACTTATTTGGGGCTAATTCATTAGGCTCTTGGGAGTTTGCAAGCTTTAAAGATTTTGCCGCACGTGATTTAGCTAGATACGGTGAATTTACTTATCAAAATTCATATACCGGCGATACTCAAGACCTTGCTTACGACGTTTCACGTAGCCAACTATCCTTTTATATTGAAGACAACTTCGATCTAACAGACGATATCAATGTTACTGCAGGTGTTCGTTATGAACGATTATCATCAAGCGACAAACCAACACTTAATAGCAAATTTCAAGAAACTTACGGTTACACTAACCAGGAAAATCTTGACGGTTTAGATATTATTTTACCACGGGTTAATATTGAATGGATATTCTCTGAAAAACTAACACTTTCTGCGGGTATTGGTCGTTTCCAAGGTGGTATCCCAAATGTTTGGTATAACAACCCATTTCAAAATGACGGTATTACGCTGGTTGCTGCATCAAGTAAAGCGGTTGACGATTATTATCAAGATAGACTTGTTGAGATTGACTTCAATGTTCCTAGCGAAATAATCAGTTCACTTGAAAAAGGCGCTGGTAGTACAAACTATACTGACCCGAATTTCAAACTCCCTTCAAGTTGGCGTAGCCGCATTGCCGCAGATTACACTTTTGACATTGATGGCTTAGGCGAAAACTTTAACTGGTCAACAGAATTGATGTACCATGTTAAAGAAAATGAAGCTGTTTGGAAGAATACCGCATTACTTTATCCTATTACCGCTGCTGATGGTGAACGTCTAATCTATGAAAGCCGTTACACCGGTGATGTAGAGGATAACTTTGATATTCAAATGACTAACGCGCAAGACAATGGTCGCTCTATTATCTTTTCAACAGCGTTAGCAAAGCGTTGGGACAATGGCTTAAGTATGACCATGTCTTACGCTCATCAAGATATCGAAGAAAATCACGCTGGCTCATCATCACGCGCACAAAGTAACTACAAACATAATGTTGTTAAAAGCCGTAATCTTGATTTTGTTGCTCGTGGTAATTATGAAGTTGAGCATAACCTAAAAATTAACTTAGGCTATGAAACTGAGTTTTTTTCTGGTTATAAAACCAATATCAACTTATTCTTTGAACGTCGTTCAGGCCGCCCATTTAGCTGGGTAACAGGCAACTATCGAGATGAAGACTTAGGTGATACTCGCGACTTTTATTCTAACTCGGCTTACTTAGCGTACATTCCAACAGGTGCTGAGGATCCAAATGTAAATTGGACCGATTCAGGAATAAAGTGGAACGAGTTAGAAGCGCTCTTAGACCGAGCAGGTATTAGCGAACGAGGTGAAATTCTTGACCGTAATACTGGCACACAACCTTGGGTAACAACAATGGATCTCAGCATTAAGCAACAGATCCCAGGTTTTGCAGAAGGTCATAAAGGTGAAGTATTCTTGATGGTCAACAACTTTGCTAACATGTTAAATGATGACTGGGGTGTTGAAAAGCGAATGAGCTTTCCACAGCAAGCTATTTATGATTTTGGTGGTTTAGATGGTGATGGCAAATATATAATAGATAAAGTTTATAATGGCTCAGATACTCGCAGTTACGATCGAACAGTATTAGGCTCATCTGGTTGGCAGATGAAGGTAGGTATTAACTACAAGTTCTAATACCAATCGGTAAAACTGTTAATAACAGTTTTGTATAAAAAAATCGAACGGCTTTGATTTAATTCAAAACCGTTTTTTTATTTTACGGCTAACTTTTAATTTCTAACTGATAATAATGATCACAAATATCATTACCTGCTGGGGTTTATCTAGCGACCCCCAGAAGAATAAGCTTATGTTTTAATTAATTTATATTTTAAGTAATACAAAGGGCTGCAACCATACCAACGTTTAAATGCGCGATTAAAAGAACTTTGATCGTTAAAACCAAGTTTTAAGGCGATAGTACCTAAGGGATATTTGCCCATATAGCCTTGTAACCGCCTTTTGCGTTCGCTTTCAAGTAAATAAGCAAACGAGGTCTGTTGTTGTTTTAATTGACGTTGCACCGTTCGAACTGTCATGTTTAAAGCACTTGCTGTGCGTATTAAATTGCAGTCGTCCAAATCATTTTTAGCCATCAAGAGATGGCTTATTTTCTCGGCTAAGCGCTGCTGGCTTTTAAAACCTGACAATTGCTGCGCCGATACTTGTTTAAGTGCTAAATTAATAGCGGCGTTATCAGTTTTAAAAGGCAGTGCTAAATAGCTACTAGGAAAGATAATTTGATTATATTGTGCATTAGTTTTAATCGGGCAGTTAAACCAATCAGTGAGTCTCTTTATTTCAATATCAGGCCAAGACTCAGTAAAAAAAATATAACTAGGTGAAAGCTGGGAGTTAAGCAATTGGCGAATAACACTAACCCAAGCCGTCATATTACGTAAAATAGCCTGCGGGCTGCAACTTGCGTCTGGCAACCATCGAATAATAGCAATATCTTCTTGTTGTTCAAATTCAGCCTTGCCGATATCAGCGACCAAACGGTCATAAATTAACAGCGATGAAATTGCGCTTGCTAAATTATTACTCGATTCGATGAGATAACCCAGCACACCAAAATCCGCGGCTCTGATTTGCTGACCTAATTTAAATCCAAAAATTGGCTCATTTAAAGTCTGTTGCGCATAATCAAGCAGTGCATTATAACTGCTTAAACTAATGCGAGGCGCTAACTGTTGTGCTTGCTTATTCGCGTATTCATCAAAGTGTATCGCCGACAAAACGCTTTGACTCTCTAAACCAAGCGTTTCAAGGTAATCAAGGCAACTTGTATAATAATGATCGGCCAACGTAGTCATTTGTCACCTAAAGCTAAAAAATGGTCATCTATGAGCAAGTCTGCCACGGAAGTTTTTTTTATACTAGTGGTAATTATCAAGAGTGGTGCGTTGTAACTATGATCTCAATAACCTTAAAACAAAATATCAATGCAACGCCGCAACAAATTTGCGAGACCTTGCTAGAGCATCAGCAATTAAGTCGTTTTTTTGATGCAACTTTTAGCCTGATTCAACCACAAAATAAAGATGAACTAAAAGGTGGTAAAGGCGCTATTAGGCAAGTAAAAATCAGTGGCATTAAGTTTTCTGAGCGTATTATTAGCGCTGACCATCACCATATAAGTTATCAAATAATGGGTAATAAACCCGTTGCAGAGCATCGCGGCGACATTTATTTTAATGAAAAAGACTTGGCTAAAGATAGTAGCATCCCAGCAACCACTGAAGTTACCTACCATATTAGCTGCAAAGCCCCCTGGTGGTTACCAAGCTTTATACTGGCTTTTTTTATTAGAAAAGATTTAGTGCAAGCACTTAAAAAATTAGCGTTACACTTTAAAGGTGACATGGTATGTCCATAGAAATTATTTTACTGGCGCTAAGCCCAGTATTTATTATTTTTGTTACGTTAGAATTTATTAAATATCGCCGTTATTACGATATCAAAGACAGCTTCGCCAACACGGCACTGGCTCTGATGCATCAAGGTGCAGATGCTGTCGCCTTACTGATTTTAATGCCCTTTTTTTATTGGCTTTATGATTATCGATTATTTGATATAGCGCTAACCCCTATCAGTATTTTTGGCGCCTTTATCTTGCAAGACTTCTTGTATTATTGGTTTCATAAGGCATCGCACCATATTCATTGGTTATGGGCCGCCCATGTTGTTCATCATAGTTCGACCAAAATGAACTTTACTACCGCCTTTAGACAGAGCTTAATGTATCCGCTTGCCGGTATGTGGCTATTTTGGTTGCCGATGATATTACTAGGTTTTGACCCCATTACCGTATTTACTGTAGTCGCACTTAATTTGGCTTATCAATTTTTTGTTCACACTCAAGTTGTGAATAAGTTAGGGTGGTTCGAAAAAGTTTTTAATACCCCATCGCATCACAGGGTTCACCATGCAATAAATGCGGGTTACCTGGATAAAAATTTTGCTGGGGTTCTGATTATTTGGGATAAATTATTTGGCACCTTTGCCAAAGAAGAATCTGGAAAACCTTGTAAATACGGTATTGTTGGACAACTGCACAGTAATAACCCACTGACGATTACCTTTCATCAATGGCGTTATTTAATAAGCAGTATGTTGACCAGTAAAGGCATGAAAGCAAAACTGAAGGTACTCTTTGGTTATCCGACCAGCTCCGTTAAAGAGAAGTAAGTGAGATAACCGCTAAGCTTTGCTGGTTCTTACGACTAAGCAACAACACCTTGCTCAAAAGCACTTGAGATAATGGCATCATCATAGTTAAGCATATCCTTTAAAACAAAGTAGGTATGCTGTCCTAACTCGGGTGCTGCACTATGGTATTGCAGAGGTGTCGCCGACAGATTAATGGGTGATGCCACAACATCGATTAAATCGCCATCATCGTTTGGCAGTTGCTTAACCATAGCTCGGTGTTTTATTTGAGGATGGTCAAATACTTGCTCTAGAGTATTTACCGGTCCACAAGGTACTGATATCAATTCAAGTTGCGCTATCCACCACTGCGTTGTTTGTGTCTTAATTTTTTTAGCCAATGTCGACACCACATCGTCTCGATGAAGAACCCGTTGAGCATTCGTGCTATAGCGGTCGTCTGCTGCAAACTCGTTTAGCTGACACAAATGACAAAACCTTGAAAATTGGCTGTCATTGCCAATGGCTAAAATTAAGTCACCGTCTTGGGTGGTAAACGTTTGATAGGGCACGATGTTTGGGTGTGCATTACCTAATCGAGGTGGATTTTCATTAGTGGTTAAATAATTCATCGCTTGATTAGCCAGCATTGCTGTTTGAACATCAAGTAAAGCCATATCAATATATTGACCACACTTGGTGTGATGCCTAGCCATAAGAGCGGCTAAAATAGCGTTACAGCTATATAGCCCGGTCATAATATCCACGACTGCAACCCCAACCTTCATTGGACTGCCTTGCTGTTCACCGGTAATACTCATCAGGCCACCCTCGCCTTGTATCATGGCATCGTAACCGGGTTTGTGAGCATAAGGACCCGTTTGCCCATAGCCAGTAATTGAACAATACACCAAATTAGGATTAATTTTTTTCAACTCAGCATAATCTAAACCATATTTAGCTAAATCACCGACTTTAAAGTTTTCAATAAAAACGTCTGACTGCGCCACTAAATCTTTAATGATCTGTTGACCTTGCTGACATTGAATATCAATGGCAATAGATTTCTTGTTGCGATTAGCGCAATGAAAGTACGCCGCTTGTGGCGGTTGACTGGCTGTTTGGGGTTTTACAAAAGGAGGCCCCCAAAAGCGGGTGTCATCACCTACTTTTGGCCGTTCAACTTTTATCACCTCAGCCCCCAGATCAGCGAGCATTTGCGAGGCCCAAGGCCCCGCAAGTATCCGGCTTAAATCGACTACCTTGATACCTGCTAATGCCGATGGAGGGTTTGCGTTTGTAAAAGTATCTGTCATTAGCAAAAAGCTTGTAAACCGGTAATGGCACGACCTAAAATCAGGGCATGAACATCATGGGTACCTTCATAGGTATTAACCGCTTCAAGATTCATCATATGGCGAATAACCCCATACTCATCACTGATGCCATTGCCACCGTGCATATCACGTGCAACACGAGCAATATCAAGCGACTTACCACAATTATTACGTTTCAATAGTGAAATTAATTCGACCGGACATTGATCCGCATCCATTAACCGTCCCATTTGTAAGCAACCTTGTAGACCAAGACTTATCTCAGTTTGCATATCGGCAAGTTTCTTTTGAATTAATTGGTTAGCAGCCAAGGGGCGACCAAATTGCTCACGGTCTATCGTGTAAAGTCTTGCGGCATTAAAACAGAACTCTGCAGCCCCTAAAGAGCCCCAAGCGATGCCATAGCGCGCTTTATTTAAACAACCAAAAGGCCCTGCTAAGCCTTTAATCTCTGGGAACATATTTTCATCGGGTACAAAAACGTTATCCATAACAATTTCGCCAGTGATTGAAGCACGTAAAGAAAATTTGCCCTCGATTTTCGGTGCTGTTAACCCTGTCATGCCTTTTTCAAGCACAAAGCCGCGAATTATTCCTTCAAACTTTGCCCAAACAACAAACACATCAGCGATAGGCGAATTGGTGATCCACATTTTACTGCCCGTTAAAGCATAGCCACCCTCAACTTTCTTGGCGTGCGTGCTCATTGAAGCAGGATCACTACCTGAATTAGGCTCAGTTAACCCGAAACAACCCACCCATTCGCCGGAAGCAAGTTTAGGTAAATATTTCATCCGCTGCTCTTGTGTACCATAGGCATAGATAGGATGCATAACGAGTGATGATTGCACACTCATCGCGCTACGATAGCCACTGTCAACGCGTTCTACTTCACGAGCGATTAAGCCATAGCTAACATAATTAACTTCACTGCCACCATACTTAGCAGGCAAAGTAGCCCCTAGTAAACCCAATTGACCTAATTCACGCATTATTTCTCGGTCAAAATGTTCATGTCGATTGGCTTCGAGTACTCTGGGCATCAATTTTTCTTGGCAATAATCATAAGCGGTATCGCGTATCATACGCTCTTCTTCGGTTAATTGATTATCAAGGAACATCGGGTCTTGCCAGTTGAAAGGCGTTAATTTGTCGCTCATCAGGTAACTCCATTAGTAGGCGGTTATGCGCTAAAGTTTATATTTATACGTTAACTCTATCCTCAAAATAAAAATAAATATAATATATAGTTATTATATTTATCATAACTTTTACTTATCAGTAGGCTTAATATGAATTTAAAGCGTTTAGCATATTTTTGTCAATTAGCCTTATTAGGCAATTTTACTCGGGCTGCACATAAAATAGGTATTGCTCAGCCAGCATTGAGTATAGCTATTCAAAAGCTAGAACAAGAAGTTGGTTTGAAGCTAATTAATCGTACCGATAAAAACTCCTTATTAACCGCTGAAGGTGAAGTGCTCTATAAACTGGCAACACAATTATTAAGCCAAGCAAAACAAGTTGAATTAGAGTTAGAAGAACTGAAAGATTTAGAACGAGGTACCATTCGCTTTGGTGTTTCCGCGATGATGGGCTCATATTATTTTCCGAAAGTATTAACGGCATTTAAGCAAAAGTATCCAAAAATAAAAATACACTTGATTGACCAAGGCACAGCGGCACTCGAGAAAATGTTAATGAATGGCGAACTCGACTTAGCCTTGATCCGCGGTGATTTAGAGAATCAACAACTGCGTTATACCGAGCTTATTGATGAGGAAATTGTTGCTGCTATGGCGATTTCACACCCGCTAGCAAAAGAAGAAACTTTATCATTGGCACAATTTTGTCAAGAGCCACTGGTGTTGTTTCATCAAGGTTATTTTTTACGTGAAGTGGTTAGCCACTATGCAAAAGCGCATAACTTATCATTAGACATACGTATGGAAACGAATCTTATTGAACTGCAAAAATCATTGGTTCGCAATGAAGTAGGTATCACTACCTGTTTATCGCGTATTTTGCAAAATGAACAGCAGATAACATCAATTCCGTTTGAACCAAAACTCGCCTTTAAATTGAGTTTGGCATGGAAAAAAGATCATTACCTTTCTAAAGCGAGTAAAGCTTTTATGACTTGTTTAACCTCTACACTCGATCCCATCAACTAAGTATTTTTTGCTGGCTATAGCTTAGGCTTAGGCTTAGGCAACATAGAAAATTATCTTCGTTGTTTTGGTCTTTATAGATTGACCTTATGTTGAACTTAATATGCCAACATCGATTGCCTGCTGTTCATTACTAAAAATAGCCATTGCCGTATTCATTTGTTTAAAGCCAAGCTTTTTATAAAAACCTTCTTTACCCGGATTAGCATATAATATTATTTTTTTATGTCCGAAAGATAACTCAACTAATTGATTAATCATTTTACGCCCTAAGCCCATCCCCTGATATTCAGGATGAATGGCAACGTCACATATATATGAACAATCAAGTCCGTCAGCTAAAGCTCTCCCTGCACCAATAAGCTTTTGTTTTTCATAAATAAAGCATTTAAACTTACTGTTTGAAAAAACAATATTAAGGTCGTCTTTGGCTTTATTACCTAAAGGCGCAATACGATATAACCTTGATAACTGCTGCCAATCAATGTCGGCTTGGTCGTAGACCCATGAAAAGTTCTGCATATATTCCTTATTTAACATCACAACAAGTGGCTAACAATTGTCGACTATTATCGTAAAATAATGACTAGTCTTTTTATCATCTTTTATCAATAAAAGAGAAACCGTAAGCACGTTATAAAGCGCTGTTCATTGTTTCAGACAACTAAATTTAGTCATTGCCCTTTTGAATAAAGTCGTACGTTGAAACTAACAATAAGTAGAGCCTTTATAAATACTATTCTCTATTATTTATATGGTTGAATAATAATGCGGCTAAAATAATTCCCGCGCCAATGCTTAACTTCACTAGGTCGGCATCTCTGTTCCAAATAAGTACGTTCACAATAATACCTGCTGGAATAAGTAAATTATTCATCACGGCTAATGCACCGACATTGACTAAGGTAGCACCTTTATTCCAGCCAAAGTAGCCTAAACCCGACGCTACAATGCCTAGGTAAATAAGGACACCCCATTGCGTTGCTGTATTGGGTAATTTATCTGAATTGCCGAATAAGGCATAGCAAACAACAGCAACGATTAATGCACCAATAAAAAACCAACCAAAGACCGTTTTATCATCTAACTTGCTATTAGCCATTAAGCGTTTGTAAGTAACTTGTCCAGTTGCAAAACAGATGTTGGCGGCTTGTACGAGCAGAAAGCCTGTCCAAAAGTTGCTGTTAATACTTTCATAACGGATAGCTACAGCGCCACCGACGGCGATAACGGCAGTTAGAAAAAATTTAGGGTTAAAGTGTTTTTCAAGGGCATCATTTAATAGCGTAATATAGATAGGCGTCATTACCGTAAACAATAAGACTTCCGGTACAGATAAATATAAAAAGGAATGATAATAAAAGCTATACATAACGCCAAGTTGCACAGCGCCTATCATCATAAGCTTTAGCGCTAAGGGCTTTGGTGTTTGTGTTAATTTCAAAAAAGGTAAAAAGACTAAGGTAGCAAGCGTTATACGCATAAGCACGCTAAACCATGCATCAACCTGCCCTGCCAAATAAACGCCAATTAAACTAAATGAAAATGCCCATAGCAGGGTAACTGCAAATAAATAGCCCATAAATTCTATCGTTAAGTAATTAATGACCGCAGTCTATCTGTTATTAATTACGGTATAAACAATAAAAGATCGCAACAAGCTATATAAAGACTAAACCAAGCAAAATCAATTATTTCAGCTGCGACTTGAATGTAATGCCGAACTCTGCTTATATTGATGCATATTCAGCAAAATCTTAATAGAAGGGAACTATGTCTGTATTGAATCACCCCAAGAAAACCCTATTTTTATGCGCAGCACTTTCACTCACCGCTTGCCAAAATGATAAAGAACCTAATAAGGCCCCCGTAATGAAAGTGGAAAACCTTGATAAAACTATTACCTATGACACCTTAGGAAAAACTGATCAAGATCATTTATATCTTGAGGAAGTTTTAGGTGACAAAGCATTAACTGAAGTAAAAAGCTGGAATACCCGCACCCTCGACCGCCTAATGGCAGACCCTCTATTTGAAAAAATGAATAGCGAAGTGTTGGAGATTGTTAACAGTAAAGACAAAATTCCATACGCGTCTTATCGAAATGGAGAAGTGCATAATTTTTGGCAAGATGAGCAACATGAAAGGGGGATATGGAGAAAATCGACCCTCAGTAGTTACCTTTCAGACATTCCGGTTTGGCAAACTGTTTTAGACTTTGACGCTCTGTCAAAAAGTGAAAATAAAAACTGGGTCTACAAAGGCAATAACTGCCTTTCACCTGATTACGAAATTTGCATGGTCAGCCTTTCTGATGGCGGTAAAGATGCCGTTATTCAACGTGAGTTTAATACCAAAACTCAAACTTTTGTAACCGATGGTTTTATCACCCAAGAAAGTAAAGGCAGTATAGATTGGCTAGACAAGAACACCTTAATTATCGGGGTTGATTTTGGTGAAAACACCATGACAACTTCTGGTTACCCTATGGTTTCTAAACTATGGCAACGCGGTACTGCGTTATCGAGTGCCGTTGAAATTGACCGTGGCGAGCAAACAGATGTTGGCTATTGGGGGGGTATAACAGAGCTAAGTGATGGCCGCCGCGAAATTATTACTACCCGGGCATTAACCTTTTATGACACCGAGTATTATTGGTTTCCACGCAAAAGTGATGGCAGCATCAGTGAAAAAATCAAATTACCAATACCTAAAAAATCAAATTTAAGTGGTGAGTTTAAAGGGCAAATGATTGTCAAATTAAACGAAAACTGGCGTGAATTCAAACTAGGCGACTTAGTCAGCTTTAACATTGATGATTTTATGAATGATGGCAAAATTGACCTTGTTAACCTTGTTTTTAGTCCTGATGAAAAATCTTCAATTGGTAACTTTGGCGTCACAAAATCTAAAGTACTGATGAGCATCTACCATGATGTAACCGGCTCTGCTCATCAATTCGATTGGCATGACAATAAATGGACCTCTAAAAAATTAGACTTTCCAGCTAATGGTTCCGTCTCAATTGGCAGTACCAACAGTAAAGAAGAAATTGCTTTTATTTCAGCAGAGAGCTTTCTTAATCCTGACACACTTTATACTTATAACACCGCAACAGGCGAAAAAGCTAAAGCTAAATCTTTACCTAGCTGGTTTGATGCTGAAAGCATGGTCAGTGAACAATTTTTTGTTTCTTCAACCGACGGTACTCAAGTTCCCTACTTTGTTGTTCGACACAAGAACACAAAGTTAGATGGTAAAAACCCAACTCTTTTGTATGGCTATGGCGGCTTTGAAGTTTCTCTAAACCCTAGTTATTCGGCTACTCGCGGAAAGTTGTGGTTAGAAAGAGGCGGTGTCTATGTCTTAGCCAACATTAGAGGCGGTGGCGAATATGGACCTAAATGGCATCAGGCTGGTTTAAAAACCAATCGCCAACGTATTTATGATGATTTTATTGCTGTCGCTCAAGATTTAATCACCAAAAAAATAACGTCTCCTGAGCATTTAGGTATCGAAGGTGGCTCAAATGGAGGCTTGTTAATGGGGGTGATGTTTACCCAACGTCCAGATTTATTCAATGCGGTAATATGTGCTGTGCCCCTGCTTGATATGATGCGCTATCATACACTATTAGCAGGTGCCTCATGGATGGGCGAATATGGCGACCCTGAAAACGAAATTGAAGGTAAGTTTTTGCGGAGCATTTCGCCTTATCATAATATTGACCCTGCTGTAGATTATCCAGAAGTCTTCTTTATAACATCGACTAAGGATGATCGTGTTCATCCGGGACATGCTCGAAAAGTAGCGAAACGCATGGAAGACCAAGGGCATAAATTTTTATACTATGAAAACATTGATGGTGGTCACTCTGCTGCAGCCAACCTTAAAGAAACCGCCAAGCGAATCGCACTGCAACATACTTATTTAATGCAAAAGTTAGCAAGTAATTAACAGTTTTATAGCGTAAAACTGATGATAGTGGCAGGATAATTCGCAGCTTTTGTCTAATTATCACCGTAGGTTTTTTGAAGTCTGTTTAACGTCGTTAAACAGACTTTTTATTAATGGCAGTAACCAGGTCTTGTCATCAATAGCTATAAGGAACTTCATTTTTGTACCTTTATTTAAAGTACCTTGCGAGGCTAATATGGGTAATTAAATACCCACAACCTTAAAACTCTAGCTTTTGTCTTTTGATATTTGATGAATAAGTGATGTACCCCAATCATTCATTCCATCGCCAATAGCACCGACCATCAGCGACAAATACTTTTTCCCGGTAGCTTGCTTATAAAAATTACTATATTCATTTAAATCTTCATTACTGATGTCACGATAAATAAAATATGACGTTAAAACCATTTGCTGTTCCATTGAAGGCTTTATATTGACCGCCATTTGTTCTAATTGAGCATCGAGTTGCGTGGCAAGCTCAACATTTTCTGGTTGGGTAATTTTCAACGCTTCAAACATATTTTCTAACATCGCCATCATCAAATTCATCCCTTGTTCTACAATTTCTGATGACTCAACATAATGAATAATTACTTTTGTTCTCTCAGGAGATGGCGGGCTTGATTGCAACTCAGCCATATAAAGCATTAAGTTTTGCTGAAACTTTGGATCGGTAGATTGAAGCTCAGCACTTATAACGCGAGAAGCAAGATCACTATCCAACCACTTAAGAATCGGCTGTAGTTCAGCTAATGAGACATTCTTCCTTATGTTTTCAGTCATTTTGTTTAGCATCACATCAGGATTTAATGACGATACAAACACTTGCATAAATTTTTCATGTTCAACTGGATTTTTAGCCGTTAAAGCCATTTGTTGTCCCATCGCTTGCAATTGTAGCGGTAGTCCTTCAATTGACTGGGTTATCCCTGATTTATCCATTAACTGATATATTTGTTTATCTGTTATCTGATCATTGGCATACGATGTTGTGATGATAGTCGACACTAAAATAATGCAGCGAGCTATAAACGTAGTAAATTTTTTCATGTTGTTCTCCAGGTTTATTAAACTATATGTTTAAAAATCTTTAGTGACTTTACCATTAGAAGTAAGTCGCTAAATTCCATTAAAAAACTATCTATAAATACAAGTTATGCCCCATTTTCATTATCAACCCCACAAACAAAAGTCTTGCGTACAGAGCGACCGCAAATGAGATAAAAAGGTGTATCCAATAAACTAACTTGTTATGAACTAGGTTTAGGTATAAAAATCACTCGACTTAATAAAAGTAACTTAAGTCTAGTTTATTAAAACAAAACAGCATAAGTTATTATGGGTGGCCTAATAAGTGATAAAACAGACTTTCAACTGCGGAGTTATTGTTCCTCTTTATTCTCTTTTGCTATTCTTTCTAGGTAATTCTTCTTCCTTTCATTTAATCCATCGATAAATTCTTGAGATTTATACCCATTTAGTTTCGCTTTTTCAAGCCATGAATGGGCAAGTTCAAACTCAACATCCCCTTTGTTATCATTCCACCGATGAGCATACATTTTACCTAGCCAATACATTGCTTCAGAATCACCACTTTCAGCTACTTGACTTAGCAATTTATCTGCTTTTGCCGAAAATGTATCAATCATAAAAAGGAATATTCCATATTGCTTTAATGCCATTATGGAACTATCAATAATGGACTTTTCATACCAATATATAGCTAATTCATTATTCTCATTTTTTACTTTTGCTTCTGTTGCATCAATAGCTCTAATAGAATAATTATTTCCTACAAGAAGTTGTGCTTTTCTATGGTCATTCTTAGCCGCCCCAAGAAGCCATCCAAGAGCAACATCGCTATTTTTTTCCAACAAGTTTCCTGCTTGATACATTGAACCTATAGTAAATTGTGCTTCTGTATGACCTGCGTCACCAGCTTTAATCATAAATTTAAATGCTTCTGTTAGATGTTCATTTAATTTAGGATCATTGTTACTATTAACAAAGTTAAATATTTCATATTGACTATTAATGTCTCCGTCAATAGCAGCCATTTTAAGCTCCTGATATTTTATAGTAATATCATTTTCACTATTAGCAACCTTCTCATTGGTTTGCCCAATTACGCAATACAAAATGACGAATAAATACAACAATACTTTCATGATTATTAATTCCCTGTTGGAGAGGTTAGTGCGATATCCCCAGCCTGCTTAAGTAAGACTTTAAAGTTGTGAACAATCCCAGAGGCAGGAACTTGTGCCTGAACCGCTAGATCAACTTTACTAACATTCAATAGAACTGCACCAGTAAGATTACCATTTGAATCAGCAGATACTGAAGGAGTAACATTCAACTCATCTGGCCCAAGTTGTTTTCCGAGCGCTACACTATGCGTTGTTTCTCCTGTAGCTTTATCCTTACTTGCGCCAAATGATATTGGGCCAAGTTCATCAAGTTTTGTTGACGCTGTGTCTGATGTAGTTCCGTCTGCACTGGTTGAGGTAATTGAACCATCAAGATTTACCATTGTTACTATAAGATCTATTTTAACCGTAATATCTTTGAGTATTGGCTTTTGAACTTCACTTTTATATGAATCTTCACCCTCCATACCTGTCGGGTCAGTATATTTATAAGGGTTATTATTCGCATATGTGTATCTACCAAAAGAGTGTACCGGATTTCTAGGAACCCAGCCAACAGGATCATTCGAATAAAACCGCCCGATAACTGGATCATAGTATCGTGCCTGCATATAACTTAAGCCAATATCTGTATCGAACTTATGTCCGGTATAACCTACATCATCACTTTGTGTTCCAATTGTTCACCAAAAGTTATTATGGATGGCCTAGTTAATTTTTTGGATTCAAAAAACAACCATTTTGGGTGAGTGTTTTCTATTCTTTACTATCGTAGACTAGATTTATTTGATTAATTATTTCTTTAATTTTTGTATCAGAAATTTTATCTTTTTGCCCTTTAATATATGCATCTCGAATTTTTTCTTGCGTGTTGATATCATAACGATCTAAAAACTCAGTTTGATAATCTAAATCGAGATTCAAGCACATAACTCTGTCAGCAATATTCTCCCAAATATCTACAAAAGGAAATATTGCTAAACTGACACAAGTCACAATTAAAAAACCATACGGCATAGCACTAATAATTTCAAAAAGTTCCTTTTTCTTTCCTAACCCAACTACAATGGAAGTAACGATTACACTTAAATTCAGCCCAATGAGTCCATAGAATGTCCATGGAAAATTTTTCCGTGATAATTTAATTTCTTTTATATAAATTAAGTGTTTAAGTTTTATCATCTTATTTTAAAGCCTCCGTCATTACTTTTCTAACACCTTCAACTGCACCTGTTATAACTGCAACTTTTTTACTACTCGCGGCTAATTTAGTTGTATTAGTTGTAGCTGTATTTGCCACAGCATTTGTTGCGGCACCTTGAGAATCAATATTTTGCATTTCATTGGAGCCTGAAACTGAATTTATTATATTATTCGCGCTAGTTTCAATAACATTGCTTGCTACTGCTTCAATAACAGCAGCCGTTGATCAAACAAGAAAATTGCAGGGCTAACGATGATTATCGTTCAGCAGAGTCTTAACCGAACGATAATGTCCTTTGTAAATCTTCCTATCAAAGTTATCAGCTTAAAAATGTACGTAAATAAACACCAACCTAATCCTAATTACTTTAATTTTACACAATAAAAAGACCCGCGAGTGCGAAGTAAACCCTCATTCCCTTAGAATTTGAATATAATTAAAGACTAGTTAGTTACTTTTTTTATTAAAAGATTTCAATATAAACACCAAAAATATTAGTAAAATAGTTACTCCAATTGATATCATATTTATAAATATTGGGATTTCTCCTCCGCCCGACCAACTCCACACAACATAGCTAAAAAACACCTCCCAATCAGCATCGGTAAACACTACGAAAGTACATATATAACTAATGATATAAATTAGTAAAGCTGAAAAAAAAGACCTATAGTTTAATGTTAAACTTTTCATATTATTCTTCCTGCCCAAATACTGAGTCATATGCTTCGTTTATCATTTCTTTTTGCGAGTCCATTATTTCTTTTGTCAATTCATTTGAAGTTTCATTACCGATCCAATCTGTTGGACTATGCCCAATAGGATTCAAAGGTGTCCAAACTTTAGGCATTCCTCTTGCATCTGTATGCATCTTACTAGAGGAATCCATTTCAGGGTGCATAGCCTCCCCAAATAACTTAAGTGCTCCATCCCTATCTCCATTGTGATGAAGATCTCTAGCATCAGCTAATTTGTTTGTTACAAATTTATTAGTGGCTGATTTTGCCTCTGCGGGAGTTTGGGCACTTGAAGCCATAGAATGTTTAAATGATTCAGCTGCTGATTGAGTTCTTTTGTCAAAATCTCGACTCGACGTTTGTATTATTTTTACATCTAGCTTACTTATTCTACTCCCTAAAGCATTGGATATTAATTTATCATGGGCGACAGCGCTATGCATTCCATTAGGATCTATATACTTATACGGATTGTTATTCGCATAAGCATAACGGTTAGAGCTATGTATATCACGTACACCAACCGGATCATTCGAATAAAACCGCCCTATAACTGGATCATAGTATCGTGCCTGCATATAACTTAGGCCAATATCTGTATCGAACTTATGTCCGGTATAACCTACATCGTCACTTTGTGTTTCAATCGTTTCACCAAAAGGTTGATAGTGTAGAGTTTTTATAATCACTCCCGCTAAGTTACTAAATGCAGCGGGACTGCCTAAATAATCAGTATGAATGAATTCTACACTAGCATTTTTTGTAGCGACTAATTTACCACCTAAACGGTAGTAATCTTTGTTAACACCACCAACTTTTCTAAACATTAGCTGACCAGATAAGCTGTACATCGAATAACTTAAGCCTGAACCATCGTTTGTTTTCACTCTTCGGTTATGACCATCATAAACATAAGTATTGCCACTTGCTTCGTCCATTTGACCAGCAACATTATACGAAAAGCTATCATAACCATTTGAAGTGACATTCCCTCTACTGTCGTAAAGAAAGTTATATGATTTACTTCCTGTGGTGTAATTTAAACGGTTTAAGCTGTCATAAGCATACCCAATCGATTTAGAACCTATTTTATAGTAGGTAATATTACCTTTGGTGTCGTAATTAACATCTCCTGTACCCGAGTAACTATCGGTGATCAGGTTTAACCTATCAAGCCCGTCATAAGTTGCTTTTAAGTCATAGGCATTATTTTTTTGGTCATCCCAGAACGTCAAATTATTATTTGAGTCGTAGGTCATGGCTTGTTTTATCGCATAAGTACCACTTCTTACATCATAGGTTGAAGCAAGTAAGCCAGCACTGTTTAGCGTAGCAGAATACACAAAACCATTGCTATAATTATGAGACTTAATAGCACCTAATGCATGATACTTAGCATTTGTTGCGTAATTACCCACTCGCAATTGTTGACTTAACGCATTATGCTTGACATTCATCACTTGCCCGCTGGGATAAGTGATTGAACTTTTATTACCTAAATTATCCGTTTGATAAGTTAAGGTGAAGGTATTCCCGTCTATAGATAAGCTTTCAGAGGCCAATCCCCCTAGACTATTGTATGAATAATGACTAGCAACACTTCCGGTATTAAGGGTAATTAACTGACCATTTCTATCATAATAAAAGCTTTTGTTTGCTCTATCATCTTCATATGTCTCAGAAATAGTATTTCCTCTGTATCCATAGAAGTAATTCGTTTTATTTGAACTACTTACTAAACTATCGCACGAGGTGGTACTAGTGTTAATTGACGTTCCATAAGCTTTCCAGCTTAACTGTCCGACACTATCAAATGAATAAGCTCTCGGGCCGACATCCTCTCTAACAACTTTACAAAGCTTTTGATAATCATCATAAACGCGGTATTCATGCTCTCCGCCTTGGCTAACGCTGCTAACATTACCGTAGATATTGTAGGCCATACTTGTACTAACATCAGCGGGTGAGTTAATTAGTATAGGCATTGATTGACTTGGGGATGCATACGACAAATAAGTGGTTGTGGTAACATTGCCCTTATTATCATTAACTTCTACTTTGTCATTAACCAAATATCGATAAGATATTTGACCTGAAATGGCATTGTTATTAACCGCCTTTGGACGCCCTAATCCATCATAGCTGTAATTAACACCATAATAAGTAGACGCAGAACTTGTCTGCTGACTTTGAAAAGTTGGTTTATTTAAGTAGTTAAAGTTTGTTCTTACATACCTTGTTGTATTACTACTATCGCCGTTATCCCACTCTTTTACGGCCAATGGCCTCAATAGTCCATCATAAAAAGTCTGTTTACGGTAGTCACCTTGACTAACCGTTTGAACCGTCATACCTGAAACTGTTCCTGGAACGCCAATACCACCTGATGACTGTGAATATGAAATGTTGGTATTGGACCATTCTTCGTCACAAGGGTCTATTAAGGTTAACCGCCCTAAAGTGTTATAGCTGTAGTTTTCACAGTTACCTTCAAAATCCGTTACTCGAGTAACCTGAGCATTGGCATTGACTATTCGATAACCATATTGAGAAACTGTACTGCGGCTCTTAGGCGTCTGAATAGTTCTAGGAATTCCACGATAATAATTTGAATATTTTACCCACTGATTATTGGCATTTCTTGTTATTTTATTAGGTAATCCATTTGATAAATAGGTGTAATTGGTATGCCAACGACCAAAAGAGTATTGGTTAGCGGGTTGTGATTTGTAGATCCCCGCAGCAGAGTGATAAGTCGTTTTTGCTACTTCTTCATAAATAGTACCGTTAAAGACCTTTGTTTGATATGGCCGACCAATTAGCCAGTATGTTGGATCATTATTATAGGTGGTTTGAATATATTTATGTTTGTTACCATTAGCATCATTGTATTGGTGTGCCTGCGTTGGGTTACCATAAATATCATATGAGGTGGTTAGGTGAGTAAAAACATCTTTACCACCTACTCTATAGTATTCTTTTACTTCAGAAGCAATTAACGCTCTGTTTGAATGAGCAACACCACTGCTTAACTCAAATCCCACATTACCGATATTTTGACGAGTAAATGTTTTCTTTGTTTGGAGCAGCATCGCGCCGTTTGTATCAAATTCTTCTACAGCGGCTAAGCTACCGTCTAAGTAACTGGAGTAATCACGGTTATGATAGTATTTTGTTCTACTGTTATCTGGAGCTATTACTTGTGTCCATTTATAATCTTTATTATTGATATTGCTCGGTAATGTACCCTTTAATAACATACTACTTTGGATATTTTCATTAGCGGCAAAACCTGTGTTTTCTGAGTAATCATAATTCCATGTCATCTTGGACATTCCCGGTCCGTCTAACACTTTTTCAATAATAGACATGGTTGCGTAGCATTGTGGTTGTATATAGGGACCGTTATTACTAGTAGTGGTTTCAAGCGTGTTACTTCTTCCTTGAACTTTTCCTTCAAATTGAAATGTGCCAGTTACACCATCAGGGTGTGTGATACTTGCAGTACTGTTTTTTGGTGTATAATTTATGGTGTATGCACAATCATCCATTTTGTCACCGTTCCTGGTACCAACAGTTGGTTTAGCATTTCTATATGGGCTTAAATCAAAAACCCAGTTTTTACCATCAGGTCGGGTGACAGAATCTAAACCTTCAGTACTCCCATATGAATATGTCCAATGACGTCCGTTATAAGAAACTTTAGTAATATGATTTAGATGTGATCCCGTTCCATAAGTCATAAGAACTGTTCTGCCATCACTGGACGTTATTGAAGTTAGCTTGTTACCAGAATAATTATACTGAATCCAATTACCGAAACGATCTTCTACTTTTGAAGCCAACATAAAGGCTTGATACCGAGAAGTAACTTTATAATCTCGATAAATACCCTTAGAGGATATTAATCTCATTTTGTCGAAAGTGTACTTAAGCCCATCGGGTGAGTGACCGATAAAGCCTTCGCCATTGCCACCTGAACGAGTAAAACAATCGAACTTCCAATTAGATTTTGTTTTTCTACCGTTTTTTTCAACTAACTTCTCTTGCCGACCCGGTAAAATAAGAGAGTCACCGTTCCAGTATTCATGAGATTCAAACACGTTACCATGATCAGAAATCCCGCCAGGATTTAAGGAACCAGAGCATTCTTTGCCTATTCCCCATGAACCTGAATACCGGGAACCATTAAAAAGTAGTGTGGTATGAATCGCGGGGATTTCAAGTAACCAATCATCAAAAAAAGCTGAATTATAAGCAGTTAAACCGGCAGCTTCAGGGTAGAACTTTCGAGCTATGACAATGTCGGGGCCAATCCCTTTAGCCACCAAATCAGTATGGCTAAATCCAATCGTGCCAGAGTTAAGGTCAATATGCTCGCCGAGTAAGTCGGTTGTATAAGGCGTAACAGAATCTTTTACAGACATACGCGCTAAGATATCTTCATTGGCAATACCATAAGCATCCCCACCAGGTTCGTCTCCGGGATCACCACCGCTAGGAGGGGCTAAAGTAGACATTTTTGTTGATGACTTGTGCGTCGTTGGTAAGTTTTGGCTAACAATTGCTGAAGAAATTTCCGCAGTCATTGCTTCATTGAATGGAATTTGTTTAGCAAATGCCATTATAGGTAAAATTAATGCTATCGTTAAATATCTCATAGAAATCCCTTATCTATTAATAATTACAATAATATTCAGTTACTTATTTTAATAACTTATAAATAAAAGTTAAAAGACAGCCAATAAATTAACCAGGTACACCCAAACTAATCTACTTTTTCGAACGCTGGTTAAAAGATTATTTCATTTTATTTAAAGCTGTAAATGCTTAAGTTTTCAAATTTCAAATAATGAAATATTCGCATAACTTTTTGTTTACTTGTTTATATGGGTATCATGAGCTGTATGTTATCCATACAAAAAAGTAAATTAAAGGTTAATATAACGTAAACATAAAACAAATATAGTTGGTAAATATCGCTAAAGCAATTTATGCGTAGACATTAATGAGAGAAAAGAAATAAAGTTATGGCTGTGTATAAAGTTTTATAAAAGGCGTATTTATAAAATAATTTTACGTGTTTGATATCATGAGTTAATTAACAAAATGATGATGCTATTAAATAAATGATAGCGCGTAATGATAGGCATTTATTATGTTTTATATAAAACATAATCGCTAATTAACCCTAATAGATAGGCTTTCTGCAGTTGTACCACTCATTAGCTGTTCACTTTGATTTAATAGCGTAGTGAATTAATAGCATCTGCTACTGTTAAAAAATATATTTTAGTGAGACAAAGCTCCGCCTTACTAAACTCATGAGCACGGATCAAATCTAAAACTTCCGCTATAATGACTGTTCGCCCTGTTTTAACTAGCACTCGTTGTTGTGATACACATTCTATTAAATAGCAAACACCCATAGAATCTATAACATAATCCTCATCGCTAAGAATTAAATCCTGACATTCTGAAATAAAATCTAGCGCAGAGGCTAAATATGTAAGCTCATCTTCGCCTTCTAACTTTAAAACACATGGCCAACAGATCATAAAAACTCTCTATAAATATAACGGAAAAAACAAGCCTGCTCAGTCAAGGTTTACTTACAAGCCATCTCTTTGAAGGCAACGGCCCCTGGGTTCATCACCTTCATGAAGTACAGTGTCGGTATGTAGAAACTTTGCCGCTTCTGCAGAATCTTTCACTTTAGAGGCACTGCGCGCTAGCATTTCTTCTTCAAACTCATTGAGTACACTTTCCCTTATGCCAGCATCTCGCCATTGAGATAATGGCCGACATCCTATCGATATGCCTCGTGCAAGCGACAACGCATCGAGAAGCGCTTGATTTGCTCCCTGTCCTTTGAATGGGCTCATCGGGTGAGCCGCATCACCAATGAGCGTCGATTGTTGTCCTTGCTGCAATAATTCTGCTTCGAGTAATGGCCGGTCATACACGGGATAACCAGAAACTTGAGCCACCAAGGTAGCAGCTAAAACTTGCGGTATAGGGTCATGCCACTGAGTTCTTCGACACGCTTCGTCTTTTAATGCCTGAGGACCTTTAGCGCTTAATGCCTTAGCTTCCGCTTCAGGCATCGGAAAACTCAGCTGCCACATCACAGAGTCAGACGCATAAGGCATCATATAAATACGTTCATTACCATTCGCCGTTTGAAAAACAGTCGCTGAGTCCAGCAGTGAACTTTTAAGTCCTTCGAGTGCCGCCAAAGGACAAATACCCAAAATAACAATACAGTCTAAGTAACGTAGAGGTGTTTTATCATCAGCTATCAGCAATTTTCGCACTGAACTGCGAATACCATCGGCGCCAACAACAAGATCGGCCTTGGCGCTTTTCAATTCACCTTCGACCTGAAAACTCAAATCAACACCTCCCGCCAGCGACTCCTTATAATCTACTAATTGGTGACACCATTTTACTTGGTTGTCACCAACGAGTTGCTTAAGTAAAGCTAAACGCAAAGATTGGCGAGCGATATGAACATTGGTTCGTTTAACCGACGATTTCACCGCAGAGGGGTGCCACTTTCTGATCCCCCATTCACCAATAACTTTACCCGTGGTGGTATGAACAACATGCCTAGTTGAAATAACGCCTTGGGTTAACACAGAAATGCCAAGCCCTGCTATCGCTCTACTGGCTTGTTGTAATGTCAGTCCGTAACCCTGAGAGCGAGTATCAAAGCCACTGTCTCTTTCATAAAGTGTAAAAGGAATACCGCGGTGTAAACAAGCAACTGCTAGCGCAACACCGCCGATACCGCCGCCGATAATAGCAATATGTGGGTAGTTTTCTTTATCTGCGGTGGTAATATCTTTCGCCTGAACAAGGCCAGTTCCATTGCAATTTAAACAATCAAATAAATGTCCCTTAGGACGAACTGGAGGTGTACCTTCGCTTTGTTTTTGTTCAAATTCATCCAACTGACGCTGATACTGAAGTCGCATTTTTTTGCGTGGTCTTTTATTTTTTTGACCAAGCCCTTGGCACTGCTGACAAATGGTCCAATTAATTTCTTCGTTGTTCAACTTTATAAGTTCCTGTTTATTTGACCTGATTTTAACTTCACTTTTGCGGAAAAATCGTGTTAACAACTCATGTTAGAGTTAAATGCCAAGCGGTACATTTCACTAAGGCTATAACAATTAAATGGCTTACTATATCGTTGCAATTAATAATAGCAGTAATTATTTAGCCATAATTTTGCAAGAAAAACTGATGGGCTAGGATTTTAGACTGCTTTTTATCAAGAAGACATTCATTTGATGAAAACATTAACGCTATAGCGAATAAATAGTGAATAAACAGTGGGTATATAGATTCAAGATCCCATATTCAATATTCAATATTCAATAAATACACCACTTAACGTAGCGACTTGTAATTGTAATCGTATAATATGTTACCTTTATTTTAGCGTTCAGCTGAGCATGTATAGTACCAACGCCAATGGTAGAGTAATTAATAGCCGATTAAATTAGCAGTCGATAGTGTTTATTCTTGCCCAGTTTTACATATTTTTTGAATGAGCATTGAAACCGACAACGCAATTAATAAGCCCATAAAAAAATAGATGGCGATTAAGTACTTCCCTAAATCAGATGCTTGTATTTCACCATTAACTAATACACATTCACCTTTGCTGTAATTGAAGCTACCACCATTATCTAAGCATTGATCAACCAAAAAGAAATCATTAACTAACCAAATAGCAACAAAACTAATGATGACACCGATAAACTGTGGGATAGAATTTTTTTTCATAAGTTCCTAAAGACATAACAGAAGGTCAAGTAACACGTCATTGTTGATAATAGTGTAATACAAAATGAGGCTCGAACGATAATTATCCCTGCTTCTTTATAGACTTATTTAATTTATCTTGCTTTAGGTATTGAATAAGTTCCAACAACATGTGCAACAGGGTTTACATCACCTTCGGAGTATAAGGATACCTCTCCAACAATGAGTGACTTCCCTATTTTTAGTAAGGTACATTTACCAATAATATCTTTGCTTGAAGAGGGTTTTCTCAGAAAGTTAATGGTTAGGCTGGTGGTCACAGCAAGAGAAACGATGCCTATTTCACCAAGAATAGCCACATATAGAGCACAATCGGCAACGGTCATTAACACGGGGCCAGATACAGTTCCACCTGGCCTTAATTCATCAAAACCTACGGTATGCCTTATTATTGCTGATTGTTCTCCAACAGCTTCAACAATGCATTTGGCCTGTGGAAACTCTGTTCTCATAAAGTCTGTTACTTCTTGCTTAGTCGCCAAGATAGTTCTCCAAAAAACACTAAACTAAAGGCAAATAATACTGACTGTAAGATGTCTAAAAGCCACTACTTCGGACATATTTAAAGCGGTTTCGCCCTTACTTTTGTAAATTATTATGGTAGTAAAAATTAACAATTATTTTTAAACGATTCGATGAAGCGCACAAATTTTGTTATCTGAGGGATCACGTAAATAAGCAAGATAAATCTTACCTATCGTTCCATCTCTTACACCTGGAAGGTCTTCACACGCACGACCACCATTAGCAACACCCGCTGCGTGCCATGCATCAGCAATAGCGGTACTATCAGCTGCGAAACCAATAGTAGAGCCATTACCATGACTAGCAGGCTTACCATCTATCGGCTTACTTAGCGCAAAAACTCCGTTTTTGGTAAAATAAAAACAACGACCTTTGGCGTCAATTACACCAGGCTCGTGGCCCATGGCACCAAGAATGGCATCATAAAAAACCTTTGATTGTGCGACATCATTTGCGCCGATCATTATATGACTAAACATTTTTTCTCCCTATTAATATTAATCAGGCCATTAAAGGCCACTGAACTTGTCGGCTATAATATTTATTTTTTAGTTAGCCAATTTAATAAGACAATTGAGTACTACCTTATCTTTTACTGACTTATAAAAAAAGCCTTTAATGACGTATTATCGACACAAAAGGCTTTGTTATTATTACCTATAGCCATCTTTCTTATTGGCCATATTAGCGATACAAAAAACTAATAATATTTTATGTACTTACTAACGCCGCTGACTTAATAGGTAAATCTCGTACTCTAACTCCTGTTATCTGAAAAATAGCATTGGCGATAGCGGGCGCTATTGACACAACACCAGGCTCACCTAAGCCAACAGGAAACTCTTCGCTTTCAACAAATTCAATATCAAGCTCAGGTACATCATTCATTCTTAATGGAGTGTAAGTGTTTAAGTTAAGATTACTTACTTGACCATTTTCTATCGGACTTTGTTCGTGTAATGCTAAGCTTGTTCCCCATAGCATTGACCCTTGTACTTGAGCTAAAGCGCCATCAGGATGAATAATAACGCCGGCATCAGCAATCATAGTCAGTTTCTTAACCGTGATTTTGCCAGAGCTAGGTTCGACATGTACTTGAGCGGCACAAGCCATCCAAGCCGGCATGGTACGTTCTTGTCCCGCACTTATCGCAACACCAATCGCTTCGTTTTTTCCTAACTTAACATTGGCGGTCTTTTCTTTTAGCCTAGTTAATACGTGAGCTAAACGCTTAGCACCACCAACACTTTCTGGTGCTTTACCCGCTTGCTTTCCTAAACCATCAAGCATGGATAAACGAAAATCAATAGGGTCCATTTTACTTTGATGCGCTATTTCATCAATAAATGATTCTAATCCCCAAACAATCCAACCCTGCCCTACGGATCTTAACCAACCAGGCAACATAGTTTGTTGTGCTAGGCTATTGTTAGCCACGCGCACACGATGGTTTTCCATGCTGTACCAATGATCTGCACCACTGGTGGAAAACATATCGACACGAATTTTTTTATCTAGACTTTCAGGCATAAACCCTGGCGCCATTGATAAGGTTGGCCAACCTGCAGCAAGTGCGTGTTGCATGCCAGTAAATTTATTTTTTTGATCAAATAACGCTTGAAACGAAACAACCGAAGGCGATCTTGGTTGGTCAAATCTAGAGTCATCTTCTCGGGTAAAGACCATTTTTACCGGTTTGCCAATGGCTTTAGCCGTTAATACAGCTGGAATCGCATAATCGCCAAATAAACGACGACCAAAGCCACCGCCTAAGTATTGCTGATGCATAACAACATTTTCATCTGAAACTTGTAGCGCTTTAGCGATCGCTGGCAAAGTTAACGACTGCCATTGATTACCGGTATAAACATGCCACAGACCATTTTTTTCTTCTACCGTTGCGTTAACTGGCTCCAAAGCAAAATGCAACGCGGTATGGGTGCGGTAAACAGCATTAATAGATTTATCTGCTTTAGCACTCGCCGCTGAAAAGTCGCCGTCATTAATAAACAACCCACCTTCGTTTTCATCAGCAACTAAACGCTCACCTTCTTTAATAATATCTTGCTCGCTAACTTTGGCTGTTTTACCCGCTTGATAGCTTACTTTTAACGCATCGCCGGCTTTAATCGCGCCGTAATAAGTATCAGCCTCGACACTCACCCAGCCCTGAATGTTTTCACTTGGGTCTTGCAAAATATGATAGCCAAAATAACCTTTAACCTTTTTAGCCGCACTATCATCAACATTGGTGACCTTAGTGCCATAACGTGTTGGTGGAACAATAGGTCGAGCATAAACCATCCCTTCCAACTCAACATCAATACCATAAACCGCCGAGCCATTGGTTTTATCGGGAATATCGAGGGCTAAACTAGGCTTGCCAACTAATGTTCTTTTACTGGCTGGTTTTAAGGGTAAGGCATCAATCTCTTTTGGTGTAAAGACACGATTAAAGGTGCCCTGAGTGACAATTTCACCAAAACTTAACGATTGTTCTTGATAAATTACTGCACCATTTTCAACACGACATTGCTCTGCTGGGCAATTCAATATTTTTGCCGCGGCTTCTATTAGCGCAATACGACCGGCTGCCCCAGCCTGAGAAAGTGGCTTAAACGTTTGAAATACTGACCAAGAGCCGCCCGTGACCATATAACCCCATTTAGGGTCAGTGTCTACATGAGTAATAGAGACTTTAGACCAATCTGCGCCTAACTCATCCGCCACAACACGTGCGAGTGCCGTACCAATATGCTGCCCCATTTCTGCCTTAGCAATATTAATGTTCACATCGCCCTGTGGGTTAATTTCAAACCATACAGTTGGCGAAAACAATTTATTTTTCAGGGTTTCTTGTGGGCTTTGCCCGATATTCGCGGCGCTAGCTAGGGGGGCGAAAGCCATTAATAATGTACTACTGACCGTACCAACTAAAAAACGACGGCGAGATAAGCTGACATTGTTTTTTGCATCTTTAATATTTTGCATTGTCATACGCCTTTATGATTGTTGGGTTGAAGAGCGTGGATCAAACGTTTGTACATCGGCTGACATAACATCTGCTGCACTTTTAATGGCGCTTTGAATACGGATATAGGCCATACAACGACATAAATTTCCGCTCATATGATCAACAATTTCTTGGTCACTTGGCGAAGTATTACTGGCTAGCAAAGTTGCGGCCTGCATAATTTGTCCAGATTGACAGTAGCCGCACTGAGGTACTTGTTCATCGATCCAGGTTTGCTGCAATGGATGATTGTTGTCTAAACCTTCAATCGTGGTGATATTTTTATTTGCGGCGGCTATTAATGGAAAAGAGCAGGTTCTGATCGCCGCACCATCGATATGTACAGTACAAGCACCACACATTCCAATACCACAGCCAAATTTTGTGCCTTTAAAGCCAAATTCATCACGGATAACCCATAATAAAGGCGTGTCTTCCTCTGCAGTAGAGGAAACATTTTTCCCATTTAACTTGAATGCAATCATAACTTTCTCTCCAAAACTGAGCTAAAAAATTATCAACTCATCTATTTATTAAGTACACCACTTATTAAAGTAGCTGATTTTTATTTCTGATTATCTCTGTATTAACAGATTGAATTATTTTCAACAGCGCAAACTTCTACCTTAAGATAAACTTTGAACAACTTATTGATAATTATATAATGATGCGTTTATTTATAGTTAACTTATGCCTAAAAAATCAAAAGTTTGAGCAATAATATTTATTACTACCTTCATAGGTTAGCACCTTAGGTTTATTTTTCCTCATTAAGGGAAAATATTAAACTAAGCTAGGCGTTCGCCATCAGAATTAGCGCTGTTTTCGACGGGACCGCTATCACCAAAAAGGTACAATAGTACAAAATTACTATTATTGTAGTCACTTAGTTTAAGAATGTCGCATACGATCGAACCCTATAACTGTACTATTGGGCTATTTCGGTACTATTGAGCTTTCGTGCGATGCTGCACAGTGATGTGGATCAATCCCACTTAACCCTTGGGATTATCGGTTGTATGAATGAGGCGGTTAAACGATTATCAATGGCGATGTGCATTAATGTTAAGCTAAGACGCTAACTTTTCAATAATGGTCAGCTGAGTGCTGATTAAAAACATGCATTAAGTGATGGGTGGCTTCTTTGCTGCTAACTGAACAAAATAGTATCGACCTAAGATCACCGTTAAAATACCACCAAGCACTAAAGCGGATGACTCAACCAAACGTAATGTAATCAGTTCATTGGCAAACACTATTCCGCCTGCAGCAGCAATAACAGGTACAAACAACTGCACAACAGCGGCTTGTGTAACAGAGAGTCCGCGCAGCGCTATATACCAAACAAAATAGCCTATGCCAGAAGCTATACCACCAGACAATACCGCAAGTAATATCCCCATTGGTGTTATATGAGCATCATTAAGTCCAAAAATTATCAGTATTAAAATAAAAGGAGATGTTCTCATAAAATTATAGGCGGTATCACTAAGTGGATTTTTAGATGTTCTGCCAGCAAGGGTATAAAGTCCCCAAGCAATACCTGAAACAGCCATAAGTATAAAGCCTTTAAATGATGGTGTTACTAGGCTTGGCACGATTAAATAAACAAAGCCAGAAAATGCAATAATGAGTCCTACCCATTCAGTAAAATGAAGTTTATTACCTGAAATTACACTCGCCATAATCATCGTTATTTGTACTGCGCCAAATAAAATCAGTGCGCCTGTTCCTGTATCTAATGAGATATAGCCAAATGAAAAAGCGATAGCATAAATAAAGAGCATACCTGCCGCCAACCAACTGCCTTTAGATTTAGGTTTTATTTCATTTGATTTACGTGTTAGTTGCAGCACAATAATTAATATAATAATGCCCGAAAGAAGCCGTATAATCGTAAAACTGCTTGCGTCAATGGCATTATCACCTAATGCTAACCTACATAGCACAGAGTTTGCCGCAAACGCTAAAAGGGCAAAAATAGTACTCGCAATAATTTTTATAAAATTGATGTTCAAAAAAAATCCCACTTAAAAACACTAGATTACTGACTTAGGTAATATCTTGGCTGCAATTAGCCAGTAAATCTCCCTTATACCATTGTGCACAAGGGAGCAGCCATTATAAAGTAACCGGATTATGTTTGTTTAGAAATTGAAGAACTTTTTCATGATATATAATTCGGTTGTCAGACTTATAAAAATTATGCCCTTCATTTTCAATTTCAAACCATTCGTACGACTTGTTATGCTTCTTTAATTGCTTAAGTAATACTTCTGCTTGCTCTAAAGGTGTTCTGTCATCCTTGGTGCCATGTACTAATAAAACGGGCGCTTTTAATAAATTAATCTTATGAATGGGTGAATGGTCTTTTTGGATGTTTTCTAGACCGACTCTTTTAATTAATATTTTCGCTACCTCAGGCTCTTCGTGATCAACCAATAATGGCAAGTCATAAACCCCTGATCGAGCAACAGTACACTTAAACAGATCAGGTGCAATAATGCTGCTTTGAATAGCACTATAACCGCCAAAACTTGCGCCCATGATGCAGAGACGGCTTTTATCTATGTATTTTTTGTCGACCAAATAATTGATGCCATCTAAAATGTCATACTGAATTTTATCTCCCCATTGGCCAAAACCAGCGGCTTCAAATTTCCAACCTAAACCTTTTGAACCACGATAGTTAACCTGAACCACCGCATAGCCTCTCGAAGCTAATAATTGAACTTCTGGATTAAATCCCCAATAATCACGAGCATGTGGGCCACCATGAACTAAAACAACAGCAGGTACTGCGGCAGTCGTCGTTTTTGTTGGTAAGGTTATATATCCTTGAATGGGGGTGTTATCTCTCGCGTTAAATTTAAACGAGTATTGCGGATGTAATTTTTTAGTATCAATACCCTTCTTACTATGTGCAACGTAACTCAACTTATTTGTTTCACGGTCAAATAAATACCATAAGGTCGGTTGAATGTCGCTCGAAAGAGAGATTAAGGCTTTGGTCTCAAATGTCTTATCCCAGCTAACGTTAATGTGATAACCGGCAAATTGTCCTAAGAAGTCCGAAAGTTTTTCAGCCATAGGATGCTTTTTATCTAAAATTTTATATTGCGGGTACTCGTCAAAGTAAGAGACGGCAAAAGGTCTACCTTGATTATCTAAGTAAAGCCATTTGGTATCATAACCATCCACGGTATATAACGTCGATAATTGCTCAGTTTTTGGATTAAATAAACAAATAGAAATAGTATCGTTACCACAATAATCACTTACCACTAGTTGCTTTTGATCTTTATAAGTACTGATAATAGATAAGCTAGAGCTTGCATTTTTAGGTTTATAGTACAACCAAGACTCATCATCAAAATCATAACGCGCGATAGTAATATCATCATCTTCCGTGTTGCTGCTAAGCCATAACTCTTGGCTTTCATCGAAGTAATCTAGCTGAGTCGTTTGATGGTTTGCCTTGCTATCATCTATTTTTGCTAACGTTTCTATTTGACCCTCATATATATTTAACTTAAAAACCCACATACCTTTATCATTATATTGTGACGTTGAAATAATGATATGTTCAGGGTCATCCTTTAACATGCTGATTATTTCAGGATGCGCCAAATGTTTTTCGTAATCGTGGTCTTTAGTGCCTTTTTTTATTTTTCCTCGACGAACAAGTGAACGGACACCAAAAATAAAGTCACCTTCATCTTCATCTATATTAATGCTATAAATTTCACCATAGTAGCCCTTCCTCTCTTGATTTCTTTTTTTACTGGCAAGAAAAACCAGTAATCTTTCATTATTTGCCCATCGGTATTGACCGACACTGTCTTTATTGGCAAAGGAAATTTGATTAATCGCTTTCATCGTTTCAACAGCAACGATGATAAGAACAGGCGTCCCTTTTTGATCTTGGATCAAAGCAAGGTGTTTACCATCAGGAGATAAACTAACATCACGGTAATCGTCTTCCTCAAAGAGTGTATTAATATCGAGGTTTTTTACCGCTAGTTTGTTTTCTATACTTTTATTTTCCAACGCGATAGCCATGGAACAGTAACTGAAAAACATGAAAACTAAGGTCAGTATTTTTTTTGTTTGGGGATACACAGAACATCCTTTTATTATTATATTTCTGTTTATTATATCCTTGCGTTTTAATAAAGGGCAATATTTATTCGACAGTTTTACCATAGCCTTTATAGCTAACTTATTATAATAAAATGAGTTTTTATTAAGCATCCCTAACGCTTGCTTGGATAAAACGGTGAAGTAATAAATAGCAGAAAATTTTCTGGCTTTACCGACAAGCCAAGTAACAGTAACTCAAACGATTAAAGCACAAAATTATTGCATGAACATGCCTCAATAAATGGCTTTTATTTAATTTTTCACCTACACTTTTGATGAACCAACTCAAATAATAATACGACTACTTTGTATTATTATTACTCTTCCATATTCCATTTAGTTGTTGGCGGTTGTCATGGATGAACAATCATATAAAGGAAGCCAACATGACTAAAAATCTAAAAGTAATATTATTTTATTTTGTACTATTAACCTTGTTCTTAATGTTAGGTTGGGTGTCAGTACCGGTAAGTGCAGAAGAAAAATCAGTAAAAAACATTGCTAATGTGTGGTTATTTGTACCAAAACCAGGACAAATAGCTAATTTTGAACAAGCGTTTATAGACCACATTGCCTATCGAAAATTAATGAAAGACCCACGAAGCTGGTCTGTTTATCAAGCTGATATGGGGGCAAATATGGATGCTTACATCGTTCGGTCTTGTTGCAATACTTGGTCAGAGCTTGATGATTACCGTCAGTGGAACATTCAAGCGAAAGCCTCTGAAAACTGGCGTAAAAATGTCAGCAAATATATTTCTCATTATGAACACCACCGCGCTGAAAATGATCTAAACAACAGTCATTGGCCAGCAGATGTTACTTATAAATATATCGGTGTTAATACCTATCAGCTGAAGTTAGGACACAGCGAAGCTTTAGAAAAAGATAAGAAAATCATCAGTGATGCTGCTAAAAAAGAAAATTGGCCATATAATTGGTTATGGTATGACAGAGTCAATGGCACACTTGAAATGAGTCTGGCTATTCCTTACATGACTTATGGAGCTATGGCGCCACCAGAAATTAAGTTTAGTAAATTACTAGCTAAACATTTAGATAGCCCAAAAAAAGCTAAAAAAGTACTGCAAAGATGGTCATCACACTTTGATGAAATTTCTTATAACATTTACATATTACGTGAAGATTTATCGATGTAAGGTATTTGATGACTAGGCGCCGCATGAAAGTGCGTATAGAGCGAATAAAAAAGCGTCTTTGGTAACAACTAAAGACGCTTTTATTTTATAGAGACTATTTATTTCACTATATTAAAGCTCACTGTATTAGCGCTTACTGTATTAGAGCTTAATAACGGCCATCTTATCCTGAGACATATCATGCATAGTGTAAGCTATGCCTCCGGTATTATATCCTGAACTTTTGCGCCCAGCGAAAGGCATCCAATCAACCCTAAAGGCAGTATGGTCGTTGACCATTACAGCTGTAGCGTCTAATTCCTGTATCACCTTCATCGCAACATCAAGATTCTTGGTAAACACCGATGCCTGAAAAGCATAGTCTAGTGAATTAGCCTGAGCAATAGCCTGGTCAATATCATCATAGCCATAAACACAAATGACTGGACCAAAAACTTCCATGTTAGAAACTTTTGCATCGACTGGCGGTTCAAGCAGTACTGTTGGCGCATAAGTAGTATCACCCAAGCGTTTACCGCCGGTAACAAGTGTTGCGCCACCAGCCACGGCTTCATTAACCCACTCTTCAACACGATCGACTTCTTTGGGACGAATTAATGGCCCACATTCGGTTGTTTCATCAATAGCGTTACCGACAACGAGCTTTTCAGCGCCATCAGCTAGCATTTTTGCAATGGCTTGAGCTTTATTTCGAGGCGCAAAAATACGTTGTACAGAAACACATACTTGCCCCGAATGATAAAAACCACCTTTAAGCAAACTCGGGATCATTGCTGCAATATCGGCACTTTCTTCGATAATAACCGGGGCAACGCCACCATGCTCTAATGCACAGCGTGTTCCTGGCGCTAATTTAGAACGTAACATCCAACCAATTTTAGCTGATCCAATAAAACTAAAAAAGGCGACGCGAGGGTCGGTGATCATTCTTTCAGACGTTGATGTCTCGCACGTAATAAAGCGACACCACTGAGGTGGTAATCCCGCTTCGTGCATAATATCAACGAATGCCTGACAAGATAATGGTGTATCTCGAGCCGGTTTAACTAACACCGGACAACCTGCAGCTATCGCAGGAGCCACTTGATGAACAATTAAATTTAATGGGTGATTAAAGGCTGAAACAGCAACCACAACTCCGATAGGCTCTTTGCTGGTGAAAGCAATTCGCCCCGCTCCAGCTTCAGTTAAATCCATCGGTATTTGCTTACCTGTTAATGCCGATATTTCTTTTGCGCAAAGCTCTACACCATCGATAGCTCGGGTAACTTCTACACGAGCATCGACCAGCGGCTTTCCGCCTTCACTTGCGATGAGTAACGCTAATTCATCAGCTCGTTGTGAGATTAGCACCGCCGCTTTTTTAAGAATATTTATCCGCTTAAAGGCAGGTAGCCATTGCTTACGATCTTTGAAGAGTTGCTGGGCAGTCTCTAAATATTCATCAATTTTATCCCACGTTACCGTTGGAACTGATCCTACATAAGTTTGGTCATAAGGGTTAACCACATCGAGTGTTTCAGCGGTACTATTTTTGTCTAAGTCGGCCATAATCTGCTCTTTATTAAGTTAAAAAATGCTTGCTGACAAGCGATATTATAATAAAAGGTTTATATTAAACAAACCTTTGCTGCCAATTCATCAATCAATACCCTTTGATTCTCAGAGTAATCAACCGGAAGTTCAACAAGATGAACACCTCCCGCTGAGAATGCTTTTTCATAGGTAGCAATGATATCTTCAGCAGAGGTAACTCTGTGCCCGGTTGCGCCGTAACTTTCTGCGTATTTAACAAAATCAGGGTTTTTAAATTCCAAGCCCCAATCTGCAAAGCCAGAGCTGGCTTGCTTCCAACGGATCATTCCATAAGAGTTATCATTTAACACGGTGATCACTAGGTTCAAGCCTAAACGAATTGCTGTTTCTAATTCTTGTGAATTCATCATAAAACCGCCATCCCCACATATTGCCATCACACGTCGGTCAGGGTTTAACATTGCTGCCATCATACCTGATGACAAACCAGCGCCCATTGTAGCGAGGGCATTATCGAGTAGTACCGTATTAGGTTGATAAGCTTTATAATTACGGGCAAACCAAAGTTTGTACATACCGTTATCTAAGGCGATGATATCTTTTTCACCCATGACTTTTCGAATGTCTGCAACAAAGCGCTGAGGAATAATAGGAAAACGATTATCGTCAGCTCCTTCTTCAAGATGCTCATCTATGGCGAGTTTTACCTTATCAAAATAACTTCTATCAAACTTTACTTCTCCTGCTAACTTATCTTTTAAAGCAGTCACAGACGCCGCGAGATCACCAATAATTTCTGATTGAGGAAAATATACTTGATCAACTTTCGCAGATTTATAGTTAACATGAATAACTTTTTTACCCCCTTGCTCCATAAAAAACGGCGGTTTTTCAATAACATCATGTCCAATATTAATAATTAAATCTGCACGTTCAATCGCACAATGTAAATAATCACCAGATGATAACGCTGCAGTGCCTAAAAAGAGACTTGAGCGTTCATCAACAACTCCTTTTCCCATTTGAGTGTCAAAAAAGGGAATACGTGTTGTGTGAACAAGATCACACATTGCCTCTCGAACATTTTGACGATTCGCGCCCGCTCCAATAAGTATTAACGGCATTTTAGCGGCCTTTATTAACGTAACCGCTTCCTCGAGTGCCACCTCATTAGGACCTGCATAATGACGTTTATGGGGTGTCATAATCCCTGCCGTACAATCTTCAGCAGCAATATCTTCAGGCAACTCTAATAATACAGCACCCGGGCGCTCTTCTTCACTGAGACGGAAAGCTTCACGCACTAATGACGGAATCGTATTGCCATGGACAATTTGTTTAGACATTTTGCAAATGGGGTCAAACAAGCCAACTACATCAATAATTTGGAACTGGCCCTGCTTAGATTTTTTAATTGGCTTTTGTCCGGTGATCATAATTAAGGGCATACCACCTAAGTGAGCATAGGCCGCAGGTGTAGCTAAATTTGTTGCTCCTGGACCTAATGTTGCCAAACAAACGCCAGCTTTATTAGTCAAGCGTCCATAAGTTGCCGCCATAAATCCTGCGCCTTGTTCATGGCGAGTTAACACTAATTTTATCGACGACTTGCGAAGGGACTCGAGCATATCGAGGTTTTCTTCGCCGGGAACAGCAAAGATATGATCGACCCCCTCGGCTTCTAATGCTTGCACAAATAAATCGGATGCTTTTATTTTGTCATTTTCGTTCATAGTTTTCCCTCATTAGTTTGTACACAATGCTTTATAAAACTTTACCCAACTACCCTACCATCAATGAGACTTAAAAGTACGGGCGCTATTTTAAAACGCCATAACCTCGATGAATATTAGGGTGATTGCTAAACTATTTTTATCGCCACTATTTTATCGATGACGATCGCCATAAATAGAACAGCGTTGGTAAAACCAGTAATGTTAAAATAACCGCGCTCAACATACCGCCAACCATAGGTGCGGCAATACGACTCATCACTTCAGAGCCCGTACCTGTGCCATATAAAATAGGGAGTAAACCAACAATAATAGCAGCAGCAGTCATCATAACAGGACGAACACGCATCCCAGCGCCATGTAAAACAGCCTGTAGTACATCTTCTTTTTTAGTGATGATACCTTCTAAGCGGTGTTCACTTAGCATCGATTGGTAAGCCTGATTGAGGTACACCAACATAATAACCCCAATCTCTACAGCAACACCGGCTAACGCAATAAAACCAACGCCAACAGCAACTGAGAAGTTAAAGCCTTCTAAGTACATTAACCAAATGCTTCCTACCATCGCAAAGGGTAAAGTTCCCATAATCATCGCCACTTCAATAACGTTCCTAAAATTCAGATAGAGTAAAATAATAATAATAAATAAAGTTAATGGCACCACATAAGTCAGCTTAGCTTTAGCACGTTGCATATATTCATATTGTCCAGCCCAAGTAATAGAGTAGCCAGCAGGCAAGATTAATTTATCAGCAATCACTTGTTGCGCCGCTTCAACGTAGGTTCCGACATCAACGCCATCAATATCAACAAAAGCCCAGCCATTGAGTCGAGCATTTTCAGATTTAATGCCCGGAGGTCCATTTTCTACTATGATATTGGCAACATCACCTAACGAAATACGTTGTCCGTTTGGCGTCACTATGGGCAGTGAAGATAATTGTTCAGGCGAATCACGATAATCTTGTGGATAGCGTAAATTAACGGGATATCGCTCTAAACCTTCTACCGTTTTAGTAACATTCATTCCACCAATAGCCGTTGCCACCACTTGTTGAATTTCTGCGATATTTAGGCCATAACGAGCAGCTTTTTCTCGCTGGATATCTATTTTAATATAACGGCCACCGGCAACTCGCTCTGAATAAACGGACGCTGTGCCGGGAACATCGGCTAAAATGACTTCTATTTGCTGACCTATTTCTTGAATAACGTCCAGTTGTGGCCCCGCTATTTTTATGCCTACCGGTGTCTTAATACCGGTTGCCAACATATCAATACGCGTTTTAATAGGCATAACCCAAGCGTTGGTTACTCCGGGTAGTTTGACTAACGCATCAAGTTCTTTCTTTAAGCTCTCTGTGGTTACGCCCTCTCGCCATTGGTCATGAGGTTTTAACTGAATAAAAGTCTCTATCATAGTCAGTGGCGCAGGATCTGTTGCGGTTTCAGCTCGACCAACTTTACCAAACACGGTTTGTACTTCGGGGACGGTTTTAATCAATTTGTCGGTTTGTTGAAGAAGTTGACGAGCTTGACCAATAGAAATCCCTGGATAGGTTGTCGGCATATACATCAAGTCACCTTCATCAAGTGGTGGAATAAATTCGCTACCAATTTTATCCAATGGATATATGCCAATAGCCAACACAGCTAATGCCGCAACTAAAGTGATTTTTGGAAAATGTAAAACCTTCTTCAAGGCTGGCATATAAATAAAGGTCAGAAATCTATTAACCGGATTTTTATGCTCTGCTAACACTTTACCGCGAATAAAATAGCCCATAAGTACCGGAACTAAGGTAATAGCTAACGCCGCAGAAGCCGCCATAGCATAGGTTTTAGTAAAAGCGAGTGGAGCAAACATTCGTCCTTCTTGTGCTTCTAAAGTAAATACCGGCACAAAACTGACGGTAATAATTAATAAGCTAAAAAATAATGCCGGCCCAACTTCACTGGCTGATTCTGTGACGATTTGCCAGCGATTTTCTTTTGTTAATGGCGTTTTTTCCATATGCTTATGCATATTCTCTATCATGACAATTGCGCCATCAATCATCGCACCAATAGCAATAGCAATACCGCCCAACGACATAATATTCGCGTTAAGCCCTTGCAAGTGCATAATGATAAAAGCGGTTAATATACCTACCGGTAAACTAATAATTGCCACTAAAGAAGAGCGAACATGAAACAAGAAGATAATACACACTAATGCGACTACCCCAAATTCTTCGAGCAACTTGTAGGCTAAATTATCTACTGCGCGTTCAATTAAGGCAGAGCGGTCATATACAGGTACTATCTCAACGCCTTCGGGCAAACCTTTTTTGAGTTTTTCCAGTTTATCTTTAACACGATTAATGACTTGCTGTGCGTTTTCGCCAAAACGCATCACCACAATACCACCAACAACTTCACCTTCACCGTTCAACTCAGCAACACCACGACGCATTTGCGGACCTGTGCCTATATCGGCAACATCTTTTAATAACAGCGGTGTTCCTTTCTCGTTAACCCCTAGCGGAATGTTTTCTAAATCACTGACACTTTTAATATAACCTGTTGTCCTGATCATATACTCGGCTTCTGCCATCTCAACAACTGATGCACCTATTTCCTGATTACCTTGTTTAATGGCCTGTTGTATATGAGAGAGAGGTATACCAAAAGCACGCAGTTTTTCTGGGTTAATTTGTACTTGATATTGTTTAACCATGCCACCAATAGCAGAAACTTCCGAAACGCCAGGCACGGTTTGTAACTCAAATTTTAAGAACCAATCTTGTAAACTCCGTAATTGGCTTAAATCATGTTGACCAGTTTTATCGGTTAGGGCATACAAATATACCCAGCCCACGCCTGTAGCATCGGGACCCAATTGAGGGCGAGCATCACTGGGTAAGTTTGGGGCAACTTGACTTAAATACTCAAGAACTCTTGAACGTGCCCAGTAAAGATCGGTATCTTCATCAAAAATAACGTAAACATAAGAGTCACCAAAAAATGAATAGCCTCTTACCGTAACTGCGCCGGGCACGGACAACATCGCTGTAGTAATGGGATAAGTAACTTGGTCTTCAACAACTTGTGGCGCTTGACCCGGGTAACTTGTTTTTATGATGACTTGCACATCAGATAAATCTGGTAGTGCATCAATAGGCGTTTTGCTGACAGAATATAAACCAGCAGCCACCAGTAATAATGTTGCAAGTAAGACAAAAAACCGATTACCAACAGACCATCGAATAATAGCAGTGATCATCATTATTTCCTTTCGTCGTTAGTCATGTTATTTGTATCGACGCCAGGTGCCGACATTGCCATAGCACTAACAATAATAAAATTACCCGCGCGAATTTCAAAGGTAAACATCACATAGGCATTGATTGAAAATAAGGTCATATCAACCTTTTCATCGACAATAAAATCGACTCTATCGGCTTCTCGATCCCATTTCACAATGGCTTCTCGGTCGATAGTCACCATTCGATGATTTACCATGGTCAAAATAACGGTACCATTGACTGTTGCAGAGGAAACACTCTCTTTGATAACGTTATCATTGCTATCACTCATCGTCATCGCTATTGAGTCATTTGAGTCATTTGAGTCATTTGAGTCAGACGTTGTTTGTTCCAGCTGATAATGCATACGTTTAAAGTCAGAAGATTTACTCGATTCAGAATCCAATAAGAATTGTGCCGAGCTCACGACTTTATCGCCATCAGTAAGGCCGGTTAGTATTTCAACACTGTCACTGCCATAACGCCCAACAGAAACCTCAACTGACTTAAAACTGCCTTCTCCTAATGCCAAAACAACTCTGTCTTGATTACCCGTGCGAATTAACGCTTCTTTAGGAATAATGAGTGTTCGTTTATCACTTGTTGTATCTATGGCAATTTCTGCAAACATATTAGGCTTAAAGTCACCCGCTTCATTATTAAAACGTAAACGTACTTTCACAGTACGTGTTTTAGCATCAAGTATTGGGTAAATATAGTCCACTTGTCCCTGCCATTTTTGACCCGGTAAATAATCAAGTGTCATGGTAACGGGTAACGCGGTTTTAACTAAACTTGCTTGCCTTTCAAACACCTCAGCCTCAACCCAGACTTCTGATAAATTAGCTACCGACATTAATGTTGTACCTGGCTTTACAAAAAAACCTTCACGGATATTTAGACTTTCAACAACACCAGTTTGTGGTGAATAAAAAGTTATTTTTTGCTGTACTTTTCGCGTTTTCTTTAGTTCTTTAATCGCTAGTTTAGGTAACTGTAGTGCTGATAATCTATTTTCTGCCGCATTAATTAATCGATTATTTTTTCTCTCTAATGCCAGCAGTAGCTCTTCTTGGGCATTAACTAACTCAGGAGAATAAATATCATATAATGGCTGATTTTTTTTAACTGGATCTCCAACCGCTTTCACATAGAGCTTCTCAATCCACCCTTGTACACGAGGGTGAATATGAACAAGCTTATCTTCGTTATACGTAACATAACCAACGGTATTAATTTGGCTATTGAGCTTTTTATATTGAACATTTACCGTGCGTACGCCTAAATTATTAACAACATCAGGTGAAATACGAATGGTGCCGGGACCTTCATCGGGTCCTTTGCCACCGTCATCGTAAACGGGTACTAAATCCATGCCCATCGGTGATTTACCCGGTTTATCTTTGATATAATTGGCATCCATTGGTGCGACCCAATAAAGTGGCACTTTCTCTTTAGACGTAACATCCGATACTGAGTTACTGCCCGAAGTGATAAGTTTAGTGAGAGCAACAGTCAGCATCCCACCAATAATAATGCCAAGAACTAATGGTTTAGCGGATTTTGTTGAGGTAGATGTGCTCATTGTTTTTCTCCCGAAATAATCGTATTTCGTCTACTTTTGTCTAAAGCCAGTTTGCTATTTTTGTTTTGTATAGCGACCGAATTGGCACCGCCAATAAAAAGATAATTAAGCTCAAGCCTTATCTTCTGCTCTTCTACATTAAGTGTTAGGTCGTCGATTTCAGCGTTTAGCACGGCAATACGTGAGCGAACAACTTCTGAAAAGTCGCCATCATCATTGGTATAAGCAGTCAAAGAGGCTTCTGCTTGGTCATGTATTTGTGGTAATAATTTATTTTTATATAAATTTTGTCTGTCGTTTAAGCGCAATAGTCTTCCTTTGGCGCTCGAGTAAGCACCTAGCAGTTGTCTTAGTAATAGTAACTTTTCGGTTTTCACCGCTTCTGCTTGAGATATCGCCGATTGAACTTCTTTGTCTTGTCGGTTTTCAGTAAAAAGGGGGATGTCAAAAGTTACGCCTATAGAGAATAAATCGGCGCGACTTCCTCCCATAGCATCATCGCCACGATAGCCATAACTTGCATTTACACCCCATTCAGTTTTATATTTTTGCTGCGCCAAATTTATCCCTGTTTTGGTCGCAGTCACCTTCTTATCGACAGCAATAACCGCCGGGTGATTTGAAAAATATGGCAGCAACTCTCCTGGTGTAAGCCAATTTTCTTTCAAAACTAAGTGACTATTCATTAACTCTAGTTGCGGTAATTGATGACTGACTACAATATCATGTGAAGAAAAGTCAGTTAGTAATGACGCTTCATCTATAGTACTACCCGTCTTATAAAATGTGTTTAGCCAGGGTAAAAGCATGCCTTCATAGTGATTTTTCTGCTGTGCTAATTTATCTAACCTGTCTTCTAAATAGGTTAATTCTAATTGCGCACGAACAATATCTTGTTGACGAGTTTTACCTAAAGCCGATGAATAGCTTGCAGTTGCTACATCAGCTAACTGTTCAAATAACGATCTATTTTTTTCAATTAAAACAATACTTTGCTGAACTCGATAGGTGTCCAACCATAAACTTCCTACGGTAACCGCAACCTTTGATTCTCTGTCTTTACGTTGATAGGGAAACGCTTCACTTTCAATTTTTAGTTGTTGGCTTTTAATCGCTAGACTGTCGCCACGTGGAAACATTTGTGAAATAGCCACTTTAATTTGCGTCATACCTTCTTGACCAAAGTCAAAACCGTTAGTCGGTAAATTTGCCAAGCCAATTGACATTTTAGGATCGGGTAAGGTACTAGCAGCTGAGCTCATCGATTCAAGAGCGTTTTGTTGATGAACATTCCCCGTTAACCAAGGATCATTTTTTTGAGCGACCTTAACTGCCTTTATAAAAGACAATGGTGGCGGGCTCTTAACCATTTTAACATCAGAGGCGCTGGCAGAAATGACAATCAAAGCAAGCAGCCCTGCACTGTATTTTAAGTAAAACTTACTATTGATGTTGTGATTATTCATCAGCATATTCCTTAATGGAACACCGTTTGTCAGAACCCATGTTAACGGTCGCGTCACAGTAGCAAGTGCAGGCACTTTATTATCTGAGCCAACAACAAAGTCTGCCATTAATTTTGGTGTGAATTTTTTTGAAAACATAACCCCTCCAAGAGGGATATCAATTAATATTTTTGATTAATTAGGTTTTTTATCAGTGATAAGTTGTTATAACAACGCAATATCAAAAGAGCCTAATACAAGAGTAATGATATAAATGGTCCAAAATTTGGAGGCATTTATCCTGTATTTAGCTTAATATTGGTGGGCGGTACAAAGATGCTGGTTGTTGGCTTAAAGCCAAACTAGAAGAAGAAAAGATCTTAGCTGAAAAATTAGCAACAGGTCCGTTACCTGCAATACCTTTGATAAATGCGATAACCATAGAGCAACCGCCAGCAGAGCATTTACATGAAGACGTACAACAATCTTCTTTTGTATTTTCTGACTGCTCAGTTGAGTCACTAGCCATAATGTGGTCGCTGTGATCCATCATAGACATATCTTGTGGCTGCGCATTCATTACCTTCATACCTATCATTTGATAAGCCATACTAGTAGAGGCCATTGCCTGACCAACAAAGGCCAAACATACGAACAATACTATTAATGTTTTAGGGAAAAGAAATCTCAAAGTAGCCAACAAAATATTATGATAATAATAAATGATTACATAACTGTTTTTTTTATTCAATAAAAAATATTAATCACTACTTTTCATCGGTGTTGATTACGGTGATTATTTTAAGTAACTTTTAAGAATAGAAATAACATCTTCTACTTCTGCTAATCGTTGCTCTTTTGTCATATCCTCCGCACCTAAATGCTCTCGTAAATGAGCTTCTAGCACTTCTTTCATCAAACCATTAACCGCACCTTTTATTGCAGCAACCTGTTGCAAAACAGCCATGCAATCGGGCTCTCCTTCTAAAGCAGTCTCTAGAGCAACTGATTGGCCTTTTATTCGTCTAACACGACTAAGCAGCTTTTTATTTCCGGCGGCAGTATGTGACATAAATTTCCTTTACTTGAATTGTAGTATACTAGGGTATAGTATATTCCAAAAAATATATTGATGCTATGACTAACTGCATTAAGCAACCGATGGAGATATTTAATGAAAAAAGATAGTGGTATTCAGTGGGAACACTCGCACGATTTTGGTATTGACAGTAAGCTTCATGAAAATAAAGTAAAAATTGTTTTCTGGCTAACAACCATCATTATGGTACTTGAGATTGCTGCTGGTACATGGTCTGGTTCTATGGCTCTGCTTGCTGATGGTTGGCATATGGGCACTCATTCTGCCGCTTTTCTTATTGCTATTTTTGCTTACTCTTATGCTAAAAAGCATGCCAGTAATAAAGACTTTAGTTTTGGAACAGGCAAAGTAAACTCTTTAGGTGGTTTTGCCAGTGCAATTGCATTAGCGATTGTCGCATTGATGATGATAATTGAATCTGCTCAGCGATTGTCAGCCCCGCTATCAATTCATTTTAACGAAGCAATCGTTGTTGCGATTATAGGGTTACTGGTGAATGTTGCCTCTGTTTTCATCTTACATGATGATCACCATCACCACCACCATGACCACAACCACGAGCACCAGCACGACCATACGATGAAAGCCGCCTACTTTCATGTACTGGCGGACACCCTCACCTCTTTATTAGCGATTGTTGCCTTATTGGTGGGTAAATATATTGGTTTATTATGGATGGATCCACTCATGGGGATTGTCGGTGCCATCGTTATCTTGCGTTGGTCTTATGGATTAATTAAAGAATCAAGTGAAGTACTGCTTGATAAATCGATAAATAAATCAACCATGGATGAAATTTCAGCGGTATTAAGTGAAAAAAATAGCGTGATCAACGATATTCATGTTTGGAAAATAGCAAGCGCACACCAAGCAGCAATTCTTAAAGTAACCTCTGCCGAGCCTTTAGATTCAAACGAATATGAACGTATTTTAAAAGGATTTTTACCACAGTTATCACACATATCTATTGAAATACGCCATGATCAAAGTGAATGCATGACCTAACTTGAAGCGATAAACATCGGTAATTTTATGACTTGATGATGTAATAGCGGTTAAAGTTGAAATTTACTTTTACGATGTTTTTCATCCTTAAAATTAAAATGCAGCCACATTAGCAGCCCCAAAAGGGTTGCTAATGTGAGATAAGCTTTATAACCATTGCCATAGCATTGACAGCATATGGTTAATATCTAGCTATTAATTGATTATTAAATTTTAGCGCTAACCGCTAATGTTAATTCATTCAACAGTGCTTGCTCGTTAACAACATGAATTAAAGGAACTAGGGTATTGAATGACGTTGGTAAACATTTTACCGTGCAAGTTTGCAGCTCGGCATTGTACAAAATATAATCCCAGTAGAACTGATGAGTCACTGCAATATGCTCGATGCCATCATCATTTTCTGTGTTAGACAACCGCTCTTCTTTTGTTTGGCTCGCTTTACTCAGTAATGCTTTTATTGAAGGTCGTTTTTCAACTTGCTCTTCATTTAAAAGCAGCGTTAGCAAACTAACATTACGTTTAGTGTTTAAGACATTAAACCTTTCGGTTTTTTTAAACCAAACGAGTGCTTTTTCAAGATCTTGCTCCATGTGTAAACCATACATCATATTATAAGCAAGTTGATACATTGCACCAGGCTCACCATCTCTGGCTGCTCGGATCAGTAACTTATTGGCTAAAGGTATATTTATTTCACGCCCATGACCTCTATAATTCATGATTGCCATCGCTAAGTTTGCCAAAGACGAACCTTCTCTAGCATATGTCTTAAAAAAGTTATATTCCATTTTGCAATCGCGCTCACAATAACTATAGTTTATTGCTGATTCCGCATTGGCATTAAATAAAAAACAACCAATTAAAAATCCCGCTAATAGTTTGATACTTTTCATATTATTCCTTCATATAAAG